>CAMTOS010000154.1 GCA_947074195.1 uncultured Bacteroides sp. | reverse complement strand
AGACAAAAGATACAATGACTTACAATCTTTTTATTCCTGATAATTATGATCCGAACAAAGAATATCCTTTGGTAATGTTTATCGGCGATGCAAGTACATCACAAAAAGAGGCTTCTGTTCCGTTGACTCAGGGTTACGGTGGCATCATCTGGGCATCGGCTAAAGAACAGGAAAAGAATCCTTGCTTTGTGCTGGTTCCTCAATATAAGACTAAAACCGTTCAGGACGATTTTAGTGCAACATATGAAGTGGATGAAACAATTCGTCTGCTGAAAAGTCTGTTCAAAGAATATTCTATCGATGAAGACAGAGTTTATAAAACGGGTCAATCCATGGGTGGAATGATGTCTTTATATTATGGCATCAATAATCCTGAATTGTTTGCCGCATCCATTTATGTAGGCTGTCAGTGGGATGCCAGCAAGATGCAGGATTTCGGCAATCAAAACTTCTTTTATATTGTGGCCGAGGGTGATATGAAAGCGCCGAAAGGTCGTGAGGCTTTGACGGAAGTGTTGAAAGCGCAGAATGTGAAAATCACGGAAGGTAACTGGAGTGCAAAGGCACCTCAGGCAGAACAGGAAGCAAATGTGCAGAAGATGCTGACTGAAGGAAACAATGTCAACTATATTACTTTTGATTTAGGTAGTGTACTTCCCGAAGGTGGCGGAGGCAATGAGCATATGAGCTCTTTTGACTATGCCTATAAACTGGAAGGTGTGCGTGACTGGCTGTTTAAACAGAGTCGCAAATAACTATATACGTTTGAGAGCAAGTTTACCAATATATTAGTTCTCTCTTTTACAGCTCCTGCAACTTTTCTTTCACGAAGAGTTGCAGGAGTTTTCTCTTTTTATAGAGTACAAATCGCCTGGTTTTGCGTCTCCATAGGAGATAAAAGAAAAAGCTCAAAACCGTTATGAAGAAATTGAATTCACTTTTTGCATTGCTCATTTTAATCCTTTTCACTGCCTGTCAGAAAGAAAAACAGGAGGAAGAATATTATATGTTTACTTCGTTTCACGAACCTGCCACCGAAGGTCTTCGCTTCTTGTACAGTGAAGACGGACTGCACTGGGATAGTATTCCGGGCATTTGGCTGACTCCTGAAATCGGGAAACAAAAGGTGATGCGCGATCCTTCGATTGTCCGCACGCCCGATGGTACTTATCATTTGGTGTGGACCAGTAGCTGGCGCGGTGATCTGGGTTTTGGTTATGCACAGAGTAAAGATCTGATGAACTGGTCGGAACAAAGACTGATTCCGGTAATGGCTTATGACACTACAACTGTAAATGTATGGGCTCCGGAACTTTTCTACGACGATGAACAGGATCAGATGATGGTGGTTTGGGCTTCCTGTATTCCGGGTGCTTTCGAAAGAGGCATTGAGGATGAAAAGAACAATCACCGTCAGTATTATATGACGACAAAAGATTTTGAGACTTTCTCTGATACAAAGCTGCTTTTTGACCCGGGCTATAGTGCCATTGATGCCGTGATTCTGAAGCGTGCACCAAAAGATTATGTAATGGTGGTGAAAGACAATACCCGTCCGCAAAGAAATCTGCAGATCTCTTTTTCTGAATCGCCTTACGGACCATGGAGTCAGCCGGGAGAATATTTCACCGATTTATTGACTGAAGGTCCCGGTGTGGCTAAGGTAGGAGATGAATATATCGTATATTATGACGACTATGGTACAAAAGAATACGGTGCTAAACGTACCGCCGATTTTATAAACTTTACGGATGCGAATGATGAAATCAGTATTCCGCAAGGACACAAGCATGGTACAATATTCCGTGCACCGAAATCGTTAGTGAAACAAATGCTTAATTAAACATGAAACTAAAACACTTATTTACCTTCGCAATGTTGTGCTCGGCTACATGTGGCACAATGGCCCAGGATAAAGTACATTATACGGGCACAAAACTATCGAATCCTGATTATCACGACGGGCAATTATCGCCGGTAATGGGCGTGCACAATATTCAGACCATGCGTGCCAACCGCGAAAATCCATCAGAAGAAAACGGCAATGGCTGGACATATAATCACCAGTCGATGCTGGCTTACTGGAATGGTACTTTCTTTATGCATTATCTGGCCGATCCTGCCGATGAGCATGTGCCACCCTCACAAACGTTTCTTCAGACATCGAAAGATGGCTATACATGGACCAATCCGGAAGTTTTGTTTCCGATTTACCGTGTGCCCGATGGCTATACCAAACCCGGAAGAACGGATAAGGCAGAGAATCTTGATGCCATTATGCATCAGCGCGTAGGTTTCTATGTCTCAAAAGATGATCGCTTGTTTGCTATGGGATATTATGGCGTGGCACTCGATAAGAAGGATGATCCGAACGATGGTAACGGCATTGGTCGTGTGATTCGCGAAATCTATAAAGATGGTTCTTTGGGGCCAATCTACTTTATCTATTATAACCATGCATTCAATGAAAAGAATACGCAATATCCATACTTTACCCGCAGCAAAGATAAAGGTTTTGTAAAGGCTTGTAAGGAAATTCTTGACAATCCCCGCTACATGATGCAGTGGGTGGAAGAGGCTGACCGTAATGAGAAACTGATTCCGCTGAATAAATCTTATAAAGCGTATTGCGATTATACCTTGCCTAATGGTGATTTGGTAGCCTTGTGGAAACATGCACTGACCTCTACCAGCTCTGATGGTGGCAAAACATGGGCTGAACCTGTGGAGCGTGCCAAAGGTTTTGTAAACAGTAATGCCAAAATATGGGGGCAAAAACTAAGCGACGGTACGTATGCTACGGTTTATAATCCCTCGGAATTCCGCTGGCCGCTGGCTATTTCGTTAAGTAAAGATGGTTTGGAATATACAACGCTGAACCTGGTGCATGGTGAAATTACACCGATGCGTTACGGTGGCAATTATAAATCGTATGGTCCGCAATATGTTCGCGGTATTCAGGAGGGCAACGGTACTCCGGAAGATGGCGATATGTGGCTGACTTACAGTGTGAACAAAGAAGATATGTGGGTGGCTCGCGTGCCGGTTCCGGTGAGATTGCAGGCCACAGCTCAGGCTAATGATGATTTTTCGCAATATAGTCATTTGAACGAACTGTCTGACTGGAACATCTATTCTCCGCTATGGGCACCGGTTTCTCTGGATGGCGAATGGCTGGTATTGCAGGATAAAGATCCGTTTGACTACGCACGTGTGGAGCGAATGATTCCGGCAAGCAAGGACTTGAAAGTTTCTTTCGATATCATGCCCGGACAAAATGATAAAGGTACGTTGCAGATCGAGTTCTTAGACAATAATGGAACGGCTTGTTCCAGACTGGAACTAACTCCAGAAGGTATTATGCGCCTGAAAGGTGGTGCCCGTTTTGCCAATCTGATGAGCTATGAAGCTGATAAGAAATATCATGTTGAGGCTGTGCTTTCAACTGAAAACCGCTTGATTCAGGTATATGTGGATGGTAAGAAAGTAGGCCAGCGTATGTTCTTTGCACCGGTGGCAAGTGTGGAGCGCATCGCTCTTCGTACCGGTGACCGCCGTTTGTATCCAACACCCGAAACGCCTGCCGACTGGGATGGCTCATTGCCAAATGCCGGTGCGCAGGATGAGTTGAGCACTTATCGCATCGCCAACTTCAAAACGGAATCGGGCGATAAAGATGCTTCGGCTGCTGTCTTGAAATACAACGACTTTAAACACTATGCCGACTACTTCAATGGCATGGAAGATGAAAATATTGCGCAGGCCATTCCCAATGCACAATCATCGGCATGGATGGAAGAGAATATTCCATTGTTTGAATGTCCGCAAAAGAATTTTGAGGAGATGTTTTACTATCGCTGGTGGACACTTCGCAAACATATTAAAGATACGCCGGTGGGCTATGCCATGACCGAGTTTCTGGTACCAAGATCGTATGCCGATCAGTATAACCTGATTGCCTGTGCAGTAGGACATCATATTTATGAAAGCCGCTGGTTGCGCGATTCAAAATATCTGGATCAGATTGTACATACCTGGTATCGTGGCAATGAGGGGAAACCAATGGCAAAGATCGGTAACTTCAGTTCATGGAATGCTGATGCATTGCTGAACAGATATATGGTAGATGGTAATCTGGATTATCTGCTGGATATGGCAAAAGATTTGGAAGAGGAATATGCACGCTGGGAAAGCACACACCGTCACCCGAATGGTTTGTACTGGCAGGGCGATGTGCAGGATGGTATGGAAGAGTCGATCAGTGGGGGACGTCGCAAACAATATTCGCGTCCGACGATCAATAGTTATATGTATGGTAACGCGAAAGCACTATCTACTATCGGATTGATGACCGGTAACGAAAAGATGGCGATGACTTATGGCATCAAAGCCGATTCAATCAAGATGCTGACGCAGGATAAACTCTGGAATTCTGAACATCAGTTCTTCGAAACATTGCGTGGTGATTCATCTGCCAATGTTCGTGAAGCTATCGGTTACATTCCATGGTATTTCAACCTGCCCGATGCTAACCCTGCATACGAAGTGGCGTGGGAGCAGATTACGGATGAGAAAGGCTTTTCGGCTCCTTATGGTATGACAACTGCAGAGCGCAGACATCCGGAGTTCCGTACACGTGGTGTAGGTAAATGTGAGTGGGATGGGGCGATCTGGCCTTTTGCATCGGCACAAACTTTGACTGCCATGGCGAATTATATCAATAACTACCCTCAAAATACAGTGAATGATAGCATCTATTTCGATCAGATGGAGAGATATGTGGAATCACAATATCACAGAGGTCGTCCTTACATTGGTGAGTATCAGGATGAAGTGACAGGCTACTGGCTGAAAGGCGATCAGGAACGTGCAAGATATTATAATCACTCTACATTCAACGATTTAATGATCAGTGGATTGGTTGGTCTTCGCCCGAGAATGGACAATACCCTTGAAGTGAATCCGCTTATTCCTGAAGGTCAGTGGGACTGGTTCTGTCTGGACAATGTATTGTATCACGGTCGCAATGTAACTATTCTCTGGGATAAGTACGGGGATAAATACAATCGTGGCAAAGGCTTGCGCATCTATGTAGATGGAGTGGAAGTTGGACAATCGGACAAACTTGCCCGTATTGTTTGCGAGAATGTATTATGATAAACTGCCGATAATTATATGAATAAGAAATATTTCGTATGGTGTTGTTTAATGTTATTCCCTTTGCTGATATCGGCAGAGGGAATTAAAGTTACACGACTAACCGCAGAAATGAAAGAGAATCCTGAAATGCTGAACGAAGTTCCGCGTTTGGGATGGCGAATGGTTTCCAATCAGAATGAAACACATCAAACTGCTTATGAAATTGAACTGAGTGATGCTTTGAACAATGCAATTCTGTGGAATAGCGGGAAAGTCAATTCTGCTCAGAGTCAATTAGTCGATATAAAAGATGTATTGAATCATCCTGATGCCTCTGGATATTACTCCTGGAGAGTAAAAGTTTGGGATGAGAAAGATCAGCCTTCAACATGGAGCGATAAGGCTACATTCTCTTATCAACCAACAAGCAGTCTTTTTAGTTGCAGCGAATGGATTGGTGCGATTACGCGTGAAGATGCGAAGATTCCCGAAGGACGTAATTTTACCGGCGGTGAACTTCGTAAACCTGAAGTGAAGGCAGCCTGGGAGGCGGTGGATTCACTGGCAAAGAAGAGCATTTATCTGCGTCGTTCATTCAATTCTGACAAGAAGATTGCCAAAGCTACTGCATCGGTTGCCGGACTGGGCTTTTATGAATTTACACTGAATGGAAAGAAAGTAGGCGAGTCGGAATTTGCTCCGTTGTGGAGTGATTACGATAAATCGGTCTTTTTTAATACTTATGATGTTACGGATCAGGTGAAATCAGGTGAGAATGTGGCCGGCATTCTTCTGGGTAATGGCTTTTACAATGTGCAGGGAGGAAGATACCGCAAATTGCAGATTAGCTTTGGCCCGCCAACACTGCTTTTCGAACTGAAGATTAATTATACCGATGGTACGGAAGAGATCATCTGTTCGGATAAGAACTGGAAATACGATTTCAGTCCGATTGTCTTTAACTGCATTTACGGTGGTGAAGATTATGATGCACGACTGGAGCAACCTAACTGGGATAAGGCTAAGTTTAATGATGCTGCCTGGCGTCCGGTGGTCATTCAGGAAGGACCGAAAGGTGAACTGCGTTCACAACTGGCTCCTCCGGTGAAGATTATGGAACGTTATGGCGTACAAAG
>CAMTOS010000153.1 GCA_947074195.1 uncultured Bacteroides sp. | reverse complement strand
TTCTTCTCTTCGAAAGAGCGAATCACTCCACCAGCCAGCCAGAAAAGTGATACGTTTAAAGATATAAAAGATATTTTCAAAAGTATACCATGGCGCGCCATGTTTATATTGACTCTCTTCCTGTTTACCACCCTTGCCATGTGGGGAAGTGCCATGAACTATTATTTTGAGAACTATGTAGACCGTGGTGCCTTGTTTGCTTTCCTTGATAGCATCGGACTGGTTTATACTGAACCCACAGGCACTGCAGGTTATACCATTCTTAATGCTTTTGGTTTGATTGTAACTGCACCTGAGAACTCTTACGAGGTTGGTTTTGGTGTATTCAATATGCTTGGAGCGCTCGTTCAATTCTTTGGTGTATTATTCCTGTCCCGCTATCTGGCCAACCGTTTTGGCAAGAAACGTATATTTATCATCTGTCTGGCACTTACTGCTATATTCACCGCATTTTTCTACTTCCCGAATGAGACAGATGTAAGAACTATGTTTGTATTAAACTTCCTGAAGAGTCTGGCCTATGCACCTACTGTTCCATTGCTTTGGGCAATGATTGCCGATGTAGCCGACCATTCGGAATACATCAACTACCGCCGTGCTACCGGTTTCGTATTTGCCGGAGTAGTATTTGCATTAAAGGCAGGTTTAGGTATTGGCGGAGCCATTTTAGGTTTTATGCTTAGCGGATTTGGATATGTGTCGGGTAGCGGACAAACTCAAAGTGTTACAGCAGTAGAGGGTATCGTTCTTTCATCAAGTATAATTCCCGCTATCTGTTTCTTTATCGGAGTAATAGCATTATATTTCTATCCTATTACCAAACAATACAATGAAAAGATGCAGGAGGAACTTGCAGAACGAAGAAAAAATGCCGATTATTAAATTTATCAAACTTAAAATAATACCATGATGAAACTTAATAGAACAATCTATTTCCTTTTAGTCTTAGCGTTATTTTCATGCGAACGTCGTCAACAGCGAATAATGGAAGACGATGAACGCACGCTGAAAGAAGTATTGGGTGATAAATACCTGATCGGTGCTTCAGTAAATCAGTGGCAGGTTGCGGGTGAAGACCCGCAGGCAGATGCCTTAATACAAAAACATTTCAACTCTATTGTTGCCGAGAATTGCATGAAGAGCGAAGTGATTCATCCCGAAGAAAACCGTTATGATTTTGATCTGGCTGATCAGTTTGTGGAATATGGCGAGAAGAATCACCAGTTCATTGTCGGCCACTGCCTTATCTGGCATTCACAACTCTCTCCATGGTTTTGTGTCGATTCGCTGGGCAATAATGTTTCACCTGAAGTGTTGAAACAACGAATGAAGGACCATATCTATACGATTGTTGGCCGCTATAAAGACCGTGTGCACGGCTGGGATGTGGTGAACGAAGCCATTATGGATGATGGTACTTATCGCAATAGTAAATTCTATGAAATCTTAGGCGAAGAATATATTCCTTTGGCATTTCAGTATACACAGGAAGCTGATCCGAATGCAGAGCTTTATTATAACGATTATTCAATGTTCCACCCGGAACGCCGTGAAACGGTGCTCAAATTGCTGAAGACATTAAAAGACAGAGGAATCAGAATTGACGCTGTGGGCATGCAGGGACATTATATCATGGGTGATCCTACTGTGGAACAGGTAGAAGAGAGTGTGAAGAAATTTGGTGAAGCCGGCACTCAGGTGATGTTTACCGAATTCGATATGGCCCTATTACCACGTAATTTTCAGGGGGCCGAAATTTCTGCACGTGAAGATGGTCGCGATTCGAACAATCCTTATCCAGACGGCTTGTCCGAAGAGGCCGCTGCTGAATGGAATTCATGGATGCAGTCTTTCTTCGATATGTTTGCACGCAACAGTGATGTGATTTCGAGAGTTAATATGTGGGGAGTTTCTGATGAAGATTCGTGGCTGAACAACTGGCCTGTTAAAGGCAGAAAGGACTATCCTTTATTGTTTGACCGTGATTATCAGCCCAAACCATTTTTACGCGAGATGCTTGCCCCAAAGAAGGCCATGTTTGATGAGTTTATATATGAAGTCCCTGCACAAAACGGAAAAGAAATGATCAGTGATACGATCATTTCTAATCCGCTTTTGCCGGGATGTTACCCAGATCCTGCCATCTGTCGTGTGGGCGATGATTACTATCTTGTCAACTCATCGTTTGCCTACTTTCCTGGTATCCCCATCTGGCATAGCAAAGACCTGAAGAACTGGAATCAGCTGGGTTATGTCCTTGATCGCCCTTCTCAACTACCTATGAAAGATGGATTGAGAATCAGCGGCGGCATCTATGCACCAGATATTAAGTTTAATCCACATGACAGTCTGTTTTATGTGATTACAACTGCGGTAGATGGTGGTGGTAATTTCTTTGTCACAACTGATAATCCGCAAAAAGGTAACTGGAGTAATCCGGTTTTTCTACCTGAGGTAGGTGGTATTGATCCCGGCTTTTTGTTTGATACTGATGGTAAAGCTTATATCGTAAATAACGATGGACCAGATGGCAAACCTGAATATGAGGGACATCGTGCTATCTGGATTCGTGAATTTGATTGGAAGACAGGGAAGACTGTCGGTAAACAGAAGATGATTATCGATGGTGGGGTTGATAAATCTCAGAAGCCAATATGGATTGAGGGTCCGCATCTTTATCATATCAATGATATGTATTATCTGATGGCTGCTGAAGGTGGTACCGGCCCGGATCATCGTGAAGTGATTTTCTCTTCTAATTCTCCTTTCGGACCATTTAAGCCTTGCAAGATTAACCCTATTCTTACGCAACGTGATTTGCCGGAAGATCGTCAGAACCCGGTGACTTGTGTTGGACATGCTGATTTGGTGGAGACGCCTGAAGGTGACTGGTATGCAGTGTTTTTAGGGGTTCGCCCTTATCGCGATGGTCATGATGTCATGGGGCGTGAAACTTTTATTCTACCTGTAGAATGGAAAGATAAACAACCAGTGATTTTGCAAAAAGGAGAAGTCATCTCCTATCAGCCTGCCCCGGTTCCTCCTACACCACTTTGGGATAAAGATGGACTGGCGACAGAAGCCTTATTCATTCGTACGCCATTTACCAATTTCTATAGCATCGATCATAAAGGCAGACTAAAACTTAATGCGAAAAGCAATCAGTTAAAAGATAAGAAACAGCCGGCGGTAATCGGGCGTTGGGTGACTGAAAACAGCTTTACTGCTGAAACTGCTCTCACTTTCAGTCCTGATTCGCAGAAAGACTTTGCCGGCCTGGTTCTTTTCCATAATGATGAAAGTAACATTAGTTTTGGTAAAACACTGAATGTAAATGGCCAGCCATGCGTTCAGCTAAATGCTTATAGTAACGGCGTATTAACCGAAACATCAACCATTACTTTGCCTAAAGCAGATACAGATAAAAAGCTTTATCTGAAAGTGGCCGGCGATAACATCGTCAACTATGTTTTCAGTTATTCAATTGATCCTGAAAAAGGGTGGACTATTGCAGGAAATCCTGTTTCGGCCGATTTACTGAGCACACGCACAGCAGGCGGATTTACCGGTACACTGGTAGGTATTTATGCCACTGCAGATTATCAGAAATAACACAAATTCTTTAATTCTTAAATATTCAATGATTATGAAAACTCCTAAAAGATACTTAGTTCCCGAAGATTTTATGGCCGATCCGTCAGTACATGTGTTCAATGACAAGCTCTATATTTATCCATCACACGACTGGGAAAGTGGTGTACCCGAAAATGATAATGGCGATCATTTTAACATGAAAGATTATCATGTTTTCTCGCTGGATGATGTGATGGATGGTAAGATGACAGATCACGGAGTTGGACTTCGGGTAGAAGATATTCCATGGGCAGGTCGGCAGTTGTGGGATTGCGATGTGACTTGCAAGGATGGAAAGTATTATATGTATTTCCCTTTAAAAGATAAGAACGATATTTTCAGAATCGGGGTAGCGATCAGCGATAAGCCGGAAGGACCGTTTATTCCTGAACCAGACCCTATCCGTGGCAGTTACAGCATGGATATCGCCGTTTTCGAGGAAGATGGAAAATACTATCTTTACTTCGGTGGTTTGTGGGGTGGACAGCTTCAGCGTTATAAAGATAACAAGGCACTGGAGTGTGCAACTTTCCCTGCCGATGATGAGCCTGCTATTCCATCGCGTGTCGTACAGTTGACCGATGATATGTTACAGTTTGCTGAAGAGCCCAAACCTGTAGTGATTCTGGATGAAGAAGGAATTCCGATCACAGCAGGCGACATAGACCGCCGTTTCTTTGAGGCGAGCTGGCTTCATAAGTATAATGGCAAATATTATTTCAGCTATTCTACCGGAAATAGTCATCGTCTTTGCTATGCCACCGGCGATAATCCATACGGTCCGTTTACCTATCAGGGCGTGATTCTTACGCCGGTTGTGGGCTGGACTACCCATCATTCTATTGTAGAATATAAAGGAAAATGGTACTTGTTCCATCACGACAGTGTGCCCTCGGGCGGCCGTACCTGGTTGCGCAGCCTGAAGGTTTGCGAACTGCAATACGATAAAGACGGAAAGATAATCACGATTGAAGGGTTAGATGAATGAAGAAAAGATATATCATTTTAAGTGCCCTCGTATGGAGCTTTTGTTTGTTTAGCCGGGCTGACGATGGTCGTCGACTCTGGCTGAAACAAAACAATCAGGGCAAAGTGGTGGAAGTAAAGATGCCACGCCACTCTCCTACCCTGAAGCTGGCGGCAAATGAGTTGCAGCAGGGCTGGCATGGTGGTCCGGTGGAATTGAAGTTGCAGAAGAATAAGCAGTTAGGCAAAGATGGATATTCTATTGTACAGAAAGACGGGAAGTATATCCTTTCTTCACCATCGGAAGCGGGATTGCTCTATGCAGTTCATCATCTGCTACGCTCTCAGGTAACCGAAGAAGAGGTTGCTAATATCATTGAAGTGCCGGCTTATGATCTGCGCTTGCTGAACCATTGGGATAATCTTGATGGAAGTATCGAACGTGGTTATGCCGGTCGCTCGCTATGGCAATGGGAAGAATTGCCCGAAGTGGTTTCGCCACGTTACGAAGAATATGCCCGTGCCAATGCATCTGTTGGTATCAATGGTGTGGTACTGAATAATGTCAATGCATCGCCCGAAATCCTGTCGGCTGATTATTTGCAAAAGGTGCAAAAGCTGGCCGGTATCTTCAGACCTTATGGTATGAAAACTTATCTTTCGGTAAACTTCGCTACGCCTATGGTGCTCGATGGTTTGAGTACGGCCGATCCTCAAAGCAAAGAGGTGCAGCAATGGTGGAAAGATAAAGCGAAAGAGATCTATACATTGATTCCCGATTTCGGTGGTTTTTTAGTGAAAGCCAACTCAGAAGGTCAACCCGGGCCGGGCGATTATAACCGCTCTCATGCCGAGGGGGCCAATATGCTGGCGGATGCGGTGAAACCCTATAAAGGTATTGTAATGTGGCGTGCGTTTGTCTACGATCCATCGGATGCCGACCGTGCCAAGCAGGCGTATCAGGAGTTTCAGCCGCTTGACGGACAATTTCGCGATAATGTGATTATTCAGATTAAGAATGGTCCGGTAGATTTTCAACCACGCGAGCCTTATAGCCCACTGTTTGGCAGTATGCCGCAGACCGATGAAATGGTGGAATTTCAGGTTACACAGGAATATCTGGGACATGCCAATCATCTGGCTTATCTGGCACCGATGTGGAAAGAGTTTTTTGAATTTGTACCTGCCAACTCTTTGCAGGCCATTGCAGGGGTAGCAAATATCGGCACGGATACCAACTGGACAGGTCATCCGTTTGGTCAGTCTAACTGGTATGCTTATGGCCGACTGGCATGGAACCCGGAATTGAGTTCGGAGCAGATTGCCGATGAGTGGCTTAAACAGACCTTCACCACTAATCCGGCCTTTGTTGAACCGGTAAAAGGAGTGATGCTGGATAGCCGTGAAGCGGTGGTCAACTATATGATGCCGCTCGGACTTCACCATCTTTTTGCATGGGGACACCATTATGGTCCTGAACCATGGTGCGATATTGAAGGAGCCCGTCCCGACTGGATGCCATCGTATTACCATAAAGCCACTAAAGAAGGAGTCGGTTTCGACCGCAGCAGTACTGGCAGTAATGCCGCAGCGCAATACCCTGATTCACTGGCTATACTGTATAATGATATCAATCAATGTCCCGAAGAACTGATCCTCTGGTTTCATCATGTGCCTTGGA
>CAMTOS010000152.1 GCA_947074195.1 uncultured Bacteroides sp. | reverse complement strand
TTGGCATATTCACCGCTTACAAATGAGTTGTAGACTGCCGGCGGAACATCGTCGACGCTACCGATGGCGGTTTGTTCCATCACCCATTGGGCCTGATCGTTAAACCAGATGGATTTATTAAAACCTTCGTATTCGAACTGACCTTTATAATATCCCTGATCCTGCGACCAGATGACTAAACCAACTTCGGGATAATATTTTTTAAAGGCTGCCGCAACATTGGCCGGAGCATCAATTGCAAATATCAGTCCGGTGGAGGTTATCAGCAACATCATGATAATACCAAACAATCTTTTCATATCAGTCAATCATTTTATTTCTTACAATTATTTACTGATAGATTAACACGCTCTGAGAACGCATTGTTCGGATATCAAATCAATTCTGTGTGGCTTACGCTTTCAGTGCCTGAGCAATATCGTTAACGATATCATCGGCATTTTCAATACCTACTGATAAGCGGATAAGATCAGGGCGTACACCGGCTTCAATGAGCTGTTCGTCTGATAACTGGCGATGTGTGTGGCTGGCAGGATGCAACACGCAAGTGCGGGCATCGGCCACGTGAGTCACAATAGCTACCAGTTTAAGTGAGTCCATAAACTTGATTGAAGTTTCGCGGCCACCTTTCAGTCCGAACGAGATAACCCCGCACGACCCGTTTGGCATATATTTTTGTGCACGTTCGTAGTATTTATTCGAGGGCAATCCGCAATAGTTTACCCAGGCCACCTCTTCGCAGCTTTCAAGATATTCGGCTACCCGCTGTGCATTCTTGCAATGCTGTGGCATACGTAAATGCAGCGTTTCAAGACCGATGTTCAGGATAAATGCATTCTGAGGACCTTGTGCACTACCTAAGTCGCGCATCAGTTGGGCGGTAGCTTTAGTGATGTAAGCTCCTTTGCCAAACGACTTAGTGTAAGTTAGTCCGTGATACGATTCATCGGGCGTACAAAGTCCGGGGAACTTATCGGCATAAGCATCCCAGTCGAAATTACCGCTATCAACGATACAACCACCAACCGTAGCTGCATGGCCATCCATATATTTCGTAGTAGAGTGTACCACAATGTCTGCTCCCCATTCAAACGGGCGGCAGTTAATTGGAGTAGGGAAGGTGTTGTCGATAATTAAAGGCACACCCTGTGCATGTGCAATTTTTGCGAACTTTTCTATATCAAGCACTTCGAGTGAAGGATTAGATATCGTTTCACCAAACAACAATTTAGTGTTGGGACGGAAAGCTGCAGTAATCTCTTCTTCGCTTGCATCGGGATTAATGAAAGTCACCTCGATGCCCAGCTTCTTCATGGTTACCGAGAATAAGTTGAATGTACCACCATAGATGGCCGATGAACAAACGAAATGATCGCCTGCCTGACAAATATTAAAGATGGCATAAAAGTTAGCCGCTTGTCCGCTGGCAGTCAGCATGGCAGCCACACCGCCTTCAAGAGCCGCAATCTTAGCCGCAACCGCATCGTTGGTCGGGTTTTGCAGTCTGGTATAAAAATAACCTGAATCTTCAAGGTCGAACAGACGCGCCATCTGCTCGCTGGTATCATATTTAAAAGTAGTACTCTGATAAATAGGTAAAATACGCGGATCTCCTTTCTTCGGTGTCCATCCTGCCTGCACACAAAGTGTTTCGGGCTTAAATTTTTCTGTCATAATATTGTGAGAATAGTGATATTAATATTGTAGGCGCAAAAATAGAGAAAATAATTCGTTTACAGGCGATTATTGTAGCTCAGGTTTGGAGGATATTTTCACAAAATGTCAATTTTCTGTTAACAGGGTTTGTCTGTTGTTAATAATTGCTGAAAAACAGCCCGAAGAGTAGCAAATATTTTGTGAATAGCCGAAAATCCGTACCTTTGTACTGTGTTTTTCATAGTATTAGATTTAAGGTTAACAAAAGATTGGCTGTCTGGGATAGATAGCCTTTTTTTATGCCCTTATGTTTCGTCTCTTTTTTGGCAGTCGTCCCTTTTGCTATAACAGCATAATCAAGAATTTTATTCTCCCTGATTTTATCCCATATTTATCTTATTATTTCCCCTTTATCAGCAAGCGCTTCCTGGTCCGCCAGTGATAGCTTCTCAGCTTCTCCGCAAGCTATGGCCAGCACGCTGAGTAGCTATTGTCAGAAACAGGGTTAAAGTCGCTTCTCTTTTCTTTACAGTTGTATAAAAACTGCAAAATAGATAATCAATAAATCAAGTTTAGATATATGTTAAATTAGTAGTGTGTTAAAAGTTAAACTGTTAACAAGATGCATTTCTTTATTAAACAGTGTTATAGTTGGGCGAAAAACAGACGATATGTTTGCTGTGTTGTTGTAAATCGCTATATTTGTATAGTGTTTTTTCATAAGTATTAGATTTTAAGGTTGACAATAGTGGCTGCTCGTGAGGGTAGCCTTTTGTTTTTTATATAGGTTAAGTTGTTTATTTGATAAGTATGCCTGTTTTCCTCTTTCCTCTCTATATTTCTTCGTGTTACTCCATGCATTGCCTGACTTTTCTTAAAGTACAAACTAACTGCAGGCAATGGTTTTAATATCTCTTCTTCATGCATGTTCTGTTTCCAGGCAAAGTGCAAGTTTCCGGACATTCCGTTATGTTTACAATTCATGCGATATATTTTAAAATGACTGAGCAAAACGATAGATTTTATTGTTATATATTAAAGTATCACCCTTTCCTTTATTTACAAACTATATATTATATAAGCATTATGAAGAGATCTCATTTTTATGGCTATATGCTGATTTGCTTTTTTGTTTTGGGAATTATCGGTTGTACCGACAAGAAAACACAGAGTAATTCTATCGATTTCGCCGGCGGATATAGTGAAACCGAAATTGCAAATGCAAAGAAAGTGATCTATTATTATGAGAACTCCATGAAGCTGCTGAAAGCGATGGTGCCCGAAAAGGGAATCAATGCAATGGTAGAGTATATAGATAAAGATGGAAAAGGAATGGAAATGCCCGAAACAGAATTGCCGCCGCTTACGCAACAGGATATTGTTGAACTGGTAAACGGAGTGAATACGCTTGATGAGGAGACGCGCGAGTCTTTGAAGTTTAATTATTCGCATTTATTTCAAACGGTAGTCAGTTTTCATATCAACTTCGATGATTTCGTCGATAATATGAACAATCTTACGACCGAACATAAATGGCATCTCTCAAATTCAGCCAATCAAATGGCTATGGAGATTTCAGAATATAAACAGCAAATATATGATGATCTTGAACCAGCCATTGAAAATGCGTTCTATATCTTACTGGAAAATTCGTCATCAAGAAGACAGGTGATTCTGATGCATAAGATGGATCTCGACATGCTGTCGGTTTTGAACATGTATGCACGGAAGAAACTGGCAGATGGCCGCCGTATTGATGAGCGACTGGATAAGCTATCCATGGAGTTGACCGAAGCGAAGGATCTGCCGGAAATAACCGATCAGCCCGAAACAGAAGAATTGTTTCGTCAGTATTTGCAGTCGGTCGAGGCTTTTCTCAATCAATCGCGCATCGTGCGTCGGGATGAATTATTTAGTGAAGACAGTTATGACATGCTTTCATCAGCATATGCAACAGCAATTATTTGATTCAACTCCGGTTGAATTGAAATATATTAATTCCGTTGACAGATAAAAAAGAGAGTTTCAATTAAGAGAGGCTATCTAACAAAGAAGTGTTTAGATAGCCTCTTGTATTGACAAATATATTTGTCACAAAAAAAATACAAATATCTTATAGAATTAATAGAGTTTCTAAATTAGAATTTCAATTATAGAAACATATACGTCGATCCTAGTATAATATATGAATAAGAAAAAAATGCAAAATGAAGAAATACACTTTTGTGTCAAGCCTAATTTATATTATGCGATACATTTGTATAAAGTTTAATATTAAAACAAAATATTGATGGAACGATATAATAGAAATCGTATCTATCTTACAGAGGAAGAACAATTAAAAATTAAAAATGTGCGGATTCTGTTAGGTGGCGCGGGGATAGGTAGTATTATTGCTGAATGTGCATTAAGGTTTGGATTTGAAAGCATAACAATTGTTGATGGTGATAAAGTTGAAATTAGCAACTTAAATCGTCAAAATTTCACAGATTCGGACAAAGGTAAATTTAAGGCAGAATGTCTTTGTGAAAGGTTGTTAAAGATAAATCCAAAGGCAAATATTCAGTTTATAAATTCCTTCATTGATGAATCTAATGTAAAAGAGATTATTATCAATCATGACATTGCAATCAATGCTTTAGATTTTAAATCTGAAATACCATTTATTTTTGATAGAATTTGTTCTGAGCAAAATATATTTGTGCTTCATCCTTATAACTTTGGATGGGCGGGTTATCTTACTATTGTTAAGCCTAGTGGGTATCAACTCTCTGAAATATCAAATGATTATAATGGTTTTGAGTTAAAGATGGCAGATTATGTAGTTCGATATGGTAAATTTTGGAATATGCCGAAACAATGGTTGGAAAAAGTTATCGATGTTTACAAGCATGAATCGGAAATATTATCTCCTCCTCAATTGGCGGTAGCTTCATGGATAACCGCAGGCTATTGTGTTAATGCAATGTACAATATATCTACAAACAAGCCAGTCAAGTATTTTCCGAAATTTTACATTTCATCATTGCTTTGTGAGCCTAATGATTAAAAAAGCCTATAATTTATAGTATGAGATACTGCTTCTGTTATATTTCTCACTCCAAGTTTGGAAAATAAACTCCTTTTACAGGATTTTACTGTATCTATAGATTTGTAAATCTTTTCAGATATTTCATTCATTGTGTAGCCTTGTGCTGAAAGACGGAGGATATCACGTTCTGTCTCACTCAAGATTACACTTTCCTTTGTTGACCATTTGTGGCTAATAGGTGAATATTCATAATATAATGAACCACCCTCTTTACTCATTATTATGTTACCAGGCGTGTTTGTTGCAGACATAGATATGGTACATAGCGATAGCCATATACGTCCATCTTGTGTTAGAACTAAAGGTGTTAAACTGTGATTGACTAACTGCGCTTTTTTACCATGCATAATATGAAAGTCATATGTTATGACATAATCCATCCGCTCATTTTCAGGAAAGGTTTCAAAGAGAGAAAACCCTGCTCTGTTTAATTCAACAAGCATATCTTGATCTTTCTCAGGAACCATATCAGTAAAAATTTTATAACCGAAGTCCCTTATTTTTTCAGATGAAAACCCACATAGAGAATAGAAATTCTCCGATACGTATAGAAAATCTTCTCTAAAGTAATCTATGATATAAACACACTGGTGAGTGCTTCTGGCAAATGCTTTTACTGCATTTATTAAATAATCTATTTTATAATAGTCTTCATCGGTTATATTATTGACAGCATTAGACGTTATAAAGTAATCTCCAATCTTAGAACTCATTCTTAACAATTAATATTTTAAATGCTACAAAATTAAACAATAGACGCCATTATAGGGATGCATGGACAAAAATTAACACACAAAAGGGTGGTATTTTAAAGATTTAGATATAAAATACACTTTTGTGTCATAATTTCAGCTTTTACTATTAATAGTTTTGCAATAAATAATTATCATTTATGAAGAAAATAGTATATAAAAATACGAATTATAGTATTTGTCATGTAGGTAAAGATATTTTGTATGAATTAGCAGAATTTGTTGTTAAGGAAAATTATGTACATCATACTATCGCATATGATGAAAGAATGATTAAAAACGAAATTATCTCCGTGTATAATGAGGAGTTATCATTTTATAGCGAATCTATAATTTTTGTAGTTTACGATGTCAATAATAAAATAATTGGCTCAATTAGAGTCTTTAAATGGGATCGAAATAAGTTATTACCTATAGAAAAACTGTTTGGTATTAATCCTCTTAAAGAAATACATACAGGAGATGAGTATAGTTTTTGGCATATCGGTCGATTTGCAATTAATAAAGATACATCCATACCTACGATATTATTATTCAAGCAATTAATACTATTTGCCATTCATCCTATTATTTGTGATCGAAGAAGTTATATGATAGCAGAAATTGATAATAAACTACTAAGAGTAATGAATGCATTAGGTATTAGGACAAGAATCTTGGGTAAATCAATCAATTACTTAGCATCTGAAACTATACCTATATGCTCCAGTAAAAGAGATCTTCTATCTTTTTATAGATGTCATAACAGCCTTTTTGTTGCTTTGTGATTATACTTTAGTAATATTTTATTGAGGTAAGACAGATCGGAAGAGCACACGTCTGAACTCCAGTCACCGCTCATTATCTCGT
>CAMTOS010000151.1 GCA_947074195.1 uncultured Bacteroides sp. | reverse complement strand
TGGATATCAACTTATTACCGGTTGTGCGGCACCATGCTTCGGCATCGCGTGCAAAGCCGGCATCGGTTGCAGTGATTTGTATTCTTTCTCCTTCTGTTATCGAATCGATAGTCTTTTTCATTTTCATGACCGGACCAGGACATTGTAAACCGCAGGCATCTATTTTATGAATGGTACCTGTGTAGGTTAGTTCCGATTGAGCGTCATCGGATGTAAGAAGTGATTTCTGAAGATTATTTTCGGGGACTGAAAAGCTGTTCTGATTCTCTAAATACTTCAAAGCAGCAATAGCAGTGGAATATGTTTTATATCCGCCCGAAATATTAGAAACATTCTTATAACCACGCCCCATAAGAATTCTTTGTGCAAGATAACCCCGTAAACCTACTGCGCAATATACATAGATTGTCTTATCACGAGGGATCTCGTCAAGATGTTCACGCAGCTCATCTAATGGAATATTCACTGCCCCGCCAATTGCTCCGAAGGAATATTCTTCCTGGGTTCTTGTATCGATAAGCATTGCATCCGATAAATCTGCTTTATAAAAATCTCTCCATGTAATAACAGGCATCGTACCGTTTATAATATTTCCGGCCACATAACCGGCAATAGCAACTGGATCTTTGGCTGACGAAAATGGAGGAGCATAAGTCTGTTCTAATTTCATAAGATCGTAAATTGTGCCCTCATTTTTAATGATTACAGATATCTGATCTATACGTTTATCTACACCTTCATGACCTATGCATTGTGCGCCGAAAAGTCGTCCCGACTGTGGATCAAATGTTATTTTAATTGTCATGGGCATTGCTCCGGGATAATAACCTGCATGTGAAGCAGAATGTGTTACCGAGCTGCAATAGTTGATATCCATTTGTTTCAGACGCTTTGCAGCAAGACCTGTTGATGCGACAGTCATATCAAATACTTTGGCAATAGCTGTTCCTATAGCACCTTCATAAGTTGTGTTATGGCCAAAAACCATATTATCGGCCACAATTCGGGCCTGGCGATTGGCAGGATTGGCCAAAAAATTGAGCCATGGTTTATGTGTCACAGGATGAGGAAATTCTATAGCATCACCTACAGCATAAATATCCTGTACTGATGTTTGCAAATATTCATCGACCCATATGCCACCCGCCTCGCCAATTTTTACGTCTGCAGTTTTAGCCAAAGTAGTTTCTGCCCGAACACCGATTGAAAGCAAAACCATATCGGTATCTATTGTTTCTCCTGATTTAAGCATTACCTGTAGCTGTTCATCAATTTTACGGAAACCAGAAACACTCTTTTCAAGATACAGTTTTACTCCTTTTTGTAATAGCTCTTGCTGTACATAAGCAGCCATAGAATAATCTAATGGCGACATCACCTGATTGGCCATTTCAACAATAGAAACTTCTATTCCTGCATTGTGAAGATTTTCAGCCATTTCTAAGCCGATAAATCCTGCACCAACTATCACAGCACGTTTTATCTTTTTATTTGAAATAAAATTCTTTATATGATCGGTATCTTTCACATTGCGTAATGTGAAGATCCCTTCATTATCTATGCCTTCTAAAGGAGGTTTTACCGGCGATGCACCGGGTGATAATAATAATTTATCGTAGGTTTCATTATAAACAACACCATCTGATTGGCGTATAGCTATTGTGTGATGCGCAGTATCTATACGTATAGCTTCATTTTTTACTCTGACATCTATATTAAAACGTTTACCGAATGTCGCGGGAGTCTGGACGAATAACTTTTCACGATTATCTATTACGCCACCTATATAATAAGGCAAACCGCAATTGGCATAAGAGATATATTCACCTTTTTCGATTAAGATGATTTCACCATTTTCATCATTGCGACGAGTCCTTGCCGCTGCTGTAGCACCACCTGCCACTCCTCCAATAATAATATACTTCATAAATCTACTTTATTATATTGTCCGTTACTAATTATTTCCCGTGGAAACTATTGCAAATCTATAGCTTTATTTCCTTTGTTACTATTTTCCTTTGGAAACATTAACTATTATAACGAATATATGGATTTGGAGAATTTATGATTATTCTGGTATATCTGCTTAAGCTACTGATGTTTAGAGCAAACACATAAGATTATATATAATCATTTAAAATAAATGGATGCAAAATATTAGCTTCATTTGAGAGAGTCTATCAAATCATTTTGTATTAAGAATAAGGATTTAAAACACTCCGTTTGATATTTCTTTTAATATCATAAGATGATCTATATAATGGATATAAAAAGAATAAACTATAACCCGAATCAAAAAGACGCGAGTTATAGTTCATACAACTTATTGAATAATGCAGCAAAATTATATATTATTGTTTACCCATTGAAAAGTATCTGTACAAGTAATATTCAAAAGTTGCATTCCTGTTTGCATTCGAAAATCTCCTTTTTCAAGTATCCATTTACCATCTGCACCAACAAATGCTAAATCACTGGCCTTAAGAATAAAATTAATTGTTTTAGTTTCACCGGGATTCAGTTCTATTTTCTCAAACGCACGTAAACGACGGTTTTCCGGAACCATTGAAGCTACCATATCGCGACTAAACAGCATGACAACTTCTTTTCCAGTACTATTGCCGGTGTTTGTTACATCTATTGTAAATTCTAATTCATCATCAGCTTTAAACGCTGTCTTATTGACTTTAAAATTATTATATTCGAATGTTGTGTAGCTAAGTCCAAATCCAAAAGGCCACTGCACAGATACTACTGCATCATAGTCATAAGCTCCTTCCATTTTGTCAATTTCCTCACTAACTCTGAAATCATAAGTTGTTAGTTCCGCCTGATTACGTGGATAAGTATATGGCATCTTTGCACTCGGATTTACATCACCGGCTAATATATTTGATAAAGCATCTGCACCATAATTACCCGGAAGTAAAATATTGATAATACCATCAGCAAATGGTTCTATATCGCTGATAATACGTGGACGACCTCCATTTAAAATCAAAATAATTGGTTTACCCGTTTTTGAAAGTTCAGTAATTAAATTACGTTGATTAATTGAAAGAGCTAAATCAGAAAGATTTCCCGGAGTTTCGCAATATGAATTTTCGCCAATACAAGCAATAATTACGTCAACATCTTTTGCAGCCTTTACAGCTTTTTCGATTTCAGGATCATTTTCTTCTGTATAAGTGTCTTCAGGTTTATAGGTTACGCCTTGTTCTAATATGATATTTTCTGAGCCGAACTTATTACACAGTGCCTTATATATAGTGTTATATTCTCCGGTAAAACGGTCTGCCCAATGGCCTTGCCAGGTATAACTCCAGCCTCCGTTTAAACATCGCATAGCATTGGCATTGGGACCTGTTACGAGATATTTCTTAGTTTTATCTAATGGTAATATTTGATTTTTATTTTTCAATAGTACCAATGATTCCTCTGCTGCTTTTAAAGCTAACTCTGCATGCTCATCACAACCAAATAAGGGATATTCATCATAGCCTGTATTGGGATGATCAAACAACTGTAAACGATATTTTAATCTGAGTACTCTTCGTACAGCATCATCAATGCGTTCTGTTGAAACCTTGCCTTCTTCTACAAGTTCTTTAAGCAGAGTGCAATAATTTACATCATATGGTTCCATAGCCATATCAATACCGGCATTGATCGCAATCTGAATTGCCTCTTTTTTATCAGCAGCAATATGTTCGCGAGTATATAAATTATCAATATCTGCCCAGTCAGTAATTAGCATTCCATCCCATTGAAGATCTTCTTTTAACCATTTGGTTAGCAATTCGTGATTAGCATGAACCGGTACTCCGTTTATTGATGCACTATTAACCATAATTGTTAATGCGCCTGCTTCAACACATTTCTTAAAAGGAGCAAAATGTTTCTCACGTAAATCTGATACTGAGATGTATGCCGGGGTTCTGTCTTTTCCAGTTCTTGGGGTACCATATCCCATATAATGTTTTACTGAAGCTGCTATACGATCTAATGGAATGCAGTCGGGATCATCACCCTGGAAACCGCGAACTGCAATTGCACCCATCACCGCATTCACCATACAATCTTCACCAAAATTTTCCCAGATTCTTGACCAACGAGGATCACGTCCAAGGTCTACTGTAGGCGAATAAGTCCAGGGACAATTGCTGGCTCTTGTTTCATATGCCGTAACCTGTGCAGCCTTCTTAACTAAATCCGTATTGAATGAAGCACCCATATTTATATTCTGAGGGAAAAGTGTACCACCTAATGTATAGGTGGTACCATGATTCTGATCCAATCCATAGATACATGGGATACCGAGTTCTCTTAAAGAGATTTCCTGAATGCGACTGATGATTTCATTCCATTGCTCTTTGCTCAGCGCAACGGGACCGGGAGCATTTAAAAATGATCCAACTTTATATTTACCTATTGCCTTATGAAGCTTTTCGTCGTCCAGAACAAAAACTCCATCTTTCATCTCTCCCAACACATCAATAGCCAGTTCGGTCATCTGTCCGATCTTCTCTTCGAGTGTCATCCGCGAAAGTGTTTTTTCAATTTTCGTTTCGATATTCTGGTTTTCTTTTACCGTATGATTAGTTGCCTGTAAAGTGAAAACTGATAATAATAGTATTTTAATACAAATAATGGCTTTTTTAATTGTCATGATTTTATTTATTTATTCTATAATCTATAATACTGTAACTCTATCTACATAATATCCATGTCCTACACAAAGAAAACCATCTTCATTTTGTATCTGATCAAGTACGGTTTGTGTTAATAAAACTTCAACAACTGTGTCTTCTGTGAGATCAATTGATGATGTCCCGGACAAATCACTCCACCAACCTGTTGTCGTACGAATCTGATGATAAGTAGCTTCCGGGGCTATTGAACAATGGATATAAAGCATAGCACCAGCTTTTAATGTAGAGAAGACTTCTTTACTTATTAAATTGAAGACTTTATTTGGATTACCATCTTCAAAATCCCAGGAAACATAATGATGTCCGGCCCAAAGCTCAGTAGCTGCTGAAACAATTACATTTTGTTCTGTTACACATGCATCAGAAGAATAAAATTGAACAGCCATACCATCTGCAGCTGTTCCCGAGAGCTTATACTCCCCTACTTCTACATCAGGGCAATTAAAAGATATTTCTGATTCAGATTGACTGGTAAATGTATCAATGGATTGTCCGGCAAATGTCATACGGGTAATCTTATCCAGATTAATACCGTTCATGATCCATTCTATGTTTGCATTAGTACGTTCTGATCCTGCATAAATTACCGGAGCCTTAAAAGCTTTTACTAAATCGCCGCCATACTCAAAACCGCCATTATCCACTAATATTAAACGATATGTACCATCAACTAAATTGGCAGGAATAATATATTCAATAACATCATTTGCTATGCTATAATTAAAATTAGCGATTGTCTGATTATCTATAATTATGTTTTTAACCTTATCTAAGTTATTACCATATAAATATGCTGTCCGCCCTACTGCTACAATTCGTTCAAACGCCAAATCATCGGCCCATGGATCTGAGTCTAAAGGATTAACCTTCAATATTCCTTCACGACTTGTTGTTTTACCCATAGTAGTTGTTACTACTACTTTTAGATGATAATTACCTGCTTTGAATTTTTTCTCAATTGATTTTCCTGTATGCACTTCCTCGCCATCTATTAACCAGGATACTGTACAATGATCTGCAGGTGTAACAACAAGATTCATAGTAAAATCAGCATCTCTGCTAATGGAAGCTATCACTGGTAATTCACCGTTCACTCTATCAATAAAAGTAGGATCTAAAATACGAGGATTATCATTTATATCTGCAGTAGAATATGGTTCTTCATCGCTACATGCAGCAAGAACAAAATTCATTGTTAAGAGAGTCAATAATATTATATATATATTTTTCATATTAATCTGTGTTATTATTATTAGCTTCAATTATTTATCCCACCAAACCGGAATATTCCAGCTGTTAGTACCGCCCATACGTTCTAAAGCTTCGTCATAATTTTTTTTATTATATGAAGATTCTAAAACAGGATAACTTAATCTTACGGGAATATCAGCTCCACCTGTCAGAAACTGGCTAAATCCATATTCGGCGGGTGATTTTAGTTTTGGATAACCTGAACGACGCAGATTTGCCCAACATTCAGAAGGATTAGTAAAGTGTAGAATCCAGGCTTGTTTATTAATAGATTCTTTTATTTGCTCATTGGTATATCCAATTTCATTATTAGACATATATGCCTCAAATTCATCTTCAGAGATATTATCACAATCATAATTGTTTACCAGAAAATCCATGGATTCAAGTACTCCGGATTTATACCAGTCAGAAACTTCTCTGGCAATATTCCATCCTTTTAATTTAGCCTCAGCTAATAAGAATTTTACTTCAGC
>CAMTOS010000150.1 GCA_947074195.1 uncultured Bacteroides sp. | reverse complement strand
TTTATTCTATTTTTGCGATGCGAATATAATAACTAAAAAAAACATATTTATCATGAGAACTGTATTTAATATCCTTTTGTTTGGATGTATTGTGGCTTTGGTATGGATTTGCTTTACAAGCATCATGGCTCCGATACGATTTGACAATGAAAAAACAATTCGCGACAGAGCAGTTATCGCTCGTCTGCTGGATATCCGCAAAGCACAGGCAGAATACGCTAAATTGAACGGACAACACTACACTGCAAGCTTTGACACCCTGATTTCTTTCGTGAAAACTGCTAAGATTCCTTTCGTATTTAAAGCTGGCGAATTGAATGACAAACAGTTGGAAGACGGTATGACTGAAAGAAAAGCGATGAACATCATCAACAAAGCTAAAGCTACTGGTAAATATGATGACGTAAAGAAATTTGGTTTGGAAAATTTCGTACGTGATACAATGTGGGTAGCTGTACTTGATACAATTTATCCAAGAGGATTCAATGCTGACTCTCTACGCTATGTACCATTCGGTGGTGGATCTCAGTTCATGATGGGTACTAAAAACGATACTCTTCGTTCTGGTGCTCCTGTATTTATGTATGAAGTTAAGACTCCTTATACTACATATTTGAACGGTCTTGACAAACAGGAAATTATTAACCTTGTTGACCTTCAGGAAAAACTTGATCGTTACCCTGGTTTGATGATCGGTTCACTTGAAAGCTGGAACAGTGGTAGTGGTAACTGGGAATAATCATATAGATTTTAGCCTTTCGGGCCAATATACATTATCCATCCGTCTTCGTACGGATGGATTTTCTTTTTGTATATATGATACAGTGAGCGAGCGAATTCTGACTTACATCCAAACAGATGTAGAAGAGAACCTTTCGCTGGCAGCCAACCTTCGGAAAACCTTAAAATCGAACGATTTTCTGAACCACTCATACGGTGCAGTAAACGTAATCATCACCGGAAAACGTTTTACACTTCTTCCCGAATCTCTTTTCGCGGAAACCGATAAAGAAACGATATTTTACTATAACCTGCCGCATCGCGACAACGAAAGTATTCTGTTTAATAAGGATACCCGAAACGATGCTGTCTTTCTCTTTGGAACTGACTCGGCGGCACACCATCTGCTACTGGAACACTTCCCCAACGCCTGTTTCTACTCTCAGCTTTATCTGCTTCACACCAGTTTTACAGCTACCCGTCATGATGACGAAAGCAAGCGTATGTATGTGGCACTTCATGCCGAAGGCATCGATGTACTGGCTTACGACAAACATGGTGAGTTAGAGTTGCTGAATGTTTTCGAAACATCGCATGTTGATGATAAAATCTATTATTTGCTGCACATCTGGCAAACACTGGAATTCGATCAGCAAAATGATGTGTTGCATCTGTATGGTGATATGCCCGAAAAAGAAAAGATGATGGATGTGTTAAAAAAATATATCTCTCACATTTCTTTCCTACAAACTGAAACTAATCTGGACTTTAAAGCCTTATTATAATATGCGAGTAATAAGCGGAATATATAAGCGTAGAAGATTTGATGTGCCACGTTCATTCAAAGCACGTCCTACCACTGATTTTGCCAAAGAAAATCTGTTTAATGTAATTACCAACAATTACATGGATTTCGATGACACAAAGGCCCTCGACTTGTTTGCCGGTACCGGCAGCATCAGTATTGAACTGGTTTCGCGCGGATGCGCTGAGGTGGTGAGTGTCGAAAAAGACCGTGCACACTATCGTTTTATCTGCAAAATAATGCAGGAAGTAGGCACTGAAAAGTGTCTTCCTATCTGTGCCGATGTATTTAAATTCATACGAGGTGGCGGCGGTACCTACGATTTCATTTTCGCAGATCCTCCTTACGAGCTGAAAGGCATTGAGACCATCCCCGATTTAATCTTCGAAAACAAACTGTTGAAAGAAGATGGACTGTTTGTACTGGAACATGGCAAGCAGAATAGTTTCGAGGGGCATCCGTATTTCGTGGATAAGCGCGTGTACGGCAGTGTGAATTTCTCTTTCTTCCAATATCCTTCTACAGAAGAGGAGCCAGCAGTTTAAGCACCGATTCTTTGACTCTGTTTTTCCACGAGCGCTGTTTCCAGTGTTTGAGGTAGATTTGTGTACACTCTTTTTGGTCGGTCAGGAAGATCTCTTTCATGCGTAAAGCCGTCTCCCTGTCGTACATAAATGCATTGACCTCAAAGTTTTGATCAAAGCTTCTGAAGTCGAGATTAGTCGATCCTACAGTGGAAAGTATGTCATCCGAGACCATAAGCTTTGAGTGCAGAAACCCTTTCTTGTAAAAATAAACCTTGACACCTGCGCGCAGCATATCGCCTATATAAGAACAAGAGGCCCAGTGCGTGATCTGGTTATCGGCTTTCAGAGGCAGCATCAGGCGAATATCCAGTCCGGCAAGTGCTGCAGTCTGCATGGCCATCAGAATGGTTTCTGTTGGTAGGAAATAGGGAGTCTGCATATAGAAGTATTTCTTCGATTTAGCAATAGCCATCACCAGTCCCTGCATAATTTCACGCCACATGCCAATAGGCTCGCTGGTTACGATTTGCGCCATAGCATCTCCAAAGGTGTCGAGTTTAGGAAAGTAACGCGAACCGGTAATAAGGGTGCGGTCTACAAAATACCAGTCCACCAGGAAGGCCGTCTGCAATCCATGCACCGCCTTGCCATGAAGTTTCAGATGCGTATCTCGCCAGATACCCCAGGGCATCCCGGTAATGTATCGTTTGGCAATATTCATGCCGCCTACAAAACCAACTTCACCATCAATCACAACGATCTTGCGGTGGTTGCGATAATTTACACGGCTGGTAAAACGGGGATAACGCACCTTCAGAAAACTTCTGACTTCGATACCGGCACCCCGCATCTCATCGTAAAACTTATTGGGCACATTCCAACAGCCCACATCATCATAGATAACACGAACCTCTACTCCACTCCGCGCTTTATCCATCAGTATATCGCGAACAAGACGACCCACCGGATCGTCTTCGAAGATATAGTATTCAAAATGGATATGCTCTCTGGCTGCTCCGAGTGCTTTTATCAGCGATTCGAGCATACCATATCCGTCGGTATAAATATCGATTTTATTGCCTTCAAAGGGAAATGCCTGGTTAGTGTTACGAAAAAACTGTACGAGACGTTCTTCTTCGGGATTTACTTTTACGGTGGTTTGTGACAGATATTCGGCACGTGGCTTTTTCAGCAGGGAGTCGAAGCTTTTTTTATTGATGATGCGTTCGCGCCGTTGACTTCGGCCAAAGAAGATATAAAACACGATACCAACGATGGGAACGAATACTAAGACAAGTATCCAGGCGATGGTTTTAACTGGATTGCGATTGTCTAAGACAACCATGATAGTCATGCTAATGATTACCGAGAAGTAGATTATATTATATATAATTCGTGCCGCAGGATCGAAAAAAACGCCCCAATCTATCATAGATAATTTATCAGTTGTACAATGTTTTAAAGTGAGAACGATGTAATTGCACCCACTTTGATAAAGAAACAAAAAAGTCCTTAATGGTGTTAAACACATTAAGGACTTTTAAGAATTGAGCAATTTGTATTTTTCGATTTTACTGTAATGCTTATTTATTCAGCATCAGAATCTTGGACGACCACCCATTCCCGGAGGAGGTCCGCCATGACCGCCAGGGCCAAAGCCACCACGGCTATTCTGCATCTTTTCGCGGGCAGCCTTGCTACCAAACACATTCAGGCGATAGATGACATGCACCAAAAGATAACTGTTGATACCGTTGTATTCAGACACTGAACGCATGCTTGCAGTCAGCGAACGGCTGATGTTGCTTTGCTGACGAAGAATATCGTAATATTCCACACTTACTGTAGTAGACCCTTTAAAGAATGTCTGAGCGATTTGCGCATTCCATATCACTTCGTTACGATTCATGCTGGTATCTACATAACCACGACGACTCTGGTTGATGATGTTAGTTGCAATCGTCATGTTCCATGGCAAGTTAAAGTTCAGATTACCCCCATACGAGAAAGTATAAGGATTCTGATTATTATCAGGCTGCAGCTTATTCTTTTCAAATGAATAGTTGATCGAACCATTAACACCCACTTCTACCCAGTCGTTACGGTAGGCAGCATTCAGTCGCTCCATCAAGGTAAGTTCTGTGGTAGTATTCTTTTCATTGCGAAGCTCTAACTGATCGTAAAGGAAGGCCACATTGTTGTTATATGCCACACGAGAGAAACTATTAATGGTAAACTTCTTATTCTTCAATGCCGTATTGAAACCGAACATACCCATGGCACTCCAGTTCCCGTTAATGTTATGCGGCTGCGAAATTGTTCCCCCGGTTTCGGCATTATATTCCGTTGCATTGGCAATGGCATTCTGCGTTGCCTGGAAGTTGGCATGCGTCATGATACCACGTTGCTTCTCGGCATCATATGTATTGTAAAACAAACGAATGTTATGACGGAAGGCAGGTTTCAATCCCGGATTACCCATCGTAATAGCCAAAGGATTTGAGTTGTCAACAATAGGCAACAGATTTTCCATACTTGGCTGGATATTGTTACCGCGATAAGTCAGGCGCAACTGGCTTACTTTAGAGAAGCGATAACGGAAATCGATATTCGGTGCGAAGTTGAAAACATTGCGGGTAGTATCGATCATATATTCATCTCTGCGATAAGACAGTTTTGTATGCTGTGGCTGGAATGACATCCCGGCAGAAAGCTGATAAGCTTCGCGAATCAAACGAATGCTTGCAGTGATATCATGATTGAAATACTTGTAGTTAGCATCTTTACTCAAACTATCGACTAAGTTAGTGCGATAATCATCGGGAAGAGGACCATTAATATCCCAACCATCGAAAGGCATACTGTAAGTACGTCTGTCGCTATCACTATATTTATACTGGAAGTTATAACTGAACTGCAGGAAAGTATTGCGTGCAATAGGTTCGCTATACGTCAACTGTGCACTATAACTATAGTTGTTGGTTGGTGTAGTGATATATTGATTACGGTAAAGAATAGAATCACCCCCCAGATAGTTCATTAACTGATAATAGCGTGTTTCTGATTGCATAAACTGATCGTTCACATTATCTGAATAACCAAACTGACCACGGAAAGTAATGTTACGCCCCATGCTGTTTAGCTTACGGTTTACCTGCAATGATGCATTCGTATTAATATTGTGAGATTTCGTTCTGGAATTCGTATTAATCGCATTGACACGGATATCACGCAAAGGATCTTCACTATCGATATTACCAAAATCTAAATAATCATTCGGATTAGAGACATAGAGATATGGATCTTCATCAAAAGTTCCCGATAAAGATTGCGCACGATTGCGTCCGCGGCTATATGAGAAATCAGGACGGAAGATGATATTGGTCATCGTGTCGGGCTTCCATTCCAAACGGAAGTCAGCATTTAAATCGAGCGTCTTATTGCGATTCACATTGTTCGAGTTAGAGTATGAACTACCCAACTGCAGGAATCTTTCAGAAGAGTTGACACTCTGAATATCGGCATCGCGATAATTGAAGCGGGCACTACCTCCGGTTTCAAGCTTCGTTTTCTCTGTCGCAAAGTTGATACCGATAGTTTTAGTAGCGTTCAATCCATTGTTACGGCGCCAGCGTGGTCCGCCTCCGCCGCCAGAGAAGCCCTGATCGTTCACATTATTGGCACCGGCGATAAGAGAAATCTGCGTACCATCTTCGAAACGGTTCAGCGTTAAGCTTTCCGAATAGCGGCCTTTTGTACCATAAGATGCATCGGCATTACCGAACCATCCCTGATTCATTCCCTTCTTAACTTTAAGGTCGAGAACGGTCTCTTCTTCTCCATCATCGATACCGGTAATGCGGGCCATATCCGACTTCTTATCGTAAGTTTTCAGCCTCTCAATCATATCAACAGGCAGATTCTTGAGGCCAGTTTTCACATCGCCCCCGAAGAACTCTTTTCCTTCTACCATGATTTTGGTTATCTCCTTACCATTGATTTTGATATTACCATCTTCATCGACCTCGGCTCCGGGAAGTTTCTTTACCAGCTCTTCAAGCATGGCACCTTCGGGCGTACGGTAGGCAGAAGCATTGAACATAATCGTATCTTCTACAATAGAAACCTGAGGAGCTTCGGCAGTAACCACCGCTTCGCTCAGCATAATTGCATCAGTACTCAAAGACAGGGTTCCCACATTAACTTCGGGAGTCTTATCGGTAAGAGTCAAAGGCATATCACTGGTATGATAACCTATGAACGATACGCGCAGTAAATATTTTCCGGCTTTTACTTTGGGCAGCGAGAAATAACCGTTGCGACCGGTAACCATACCGGCAGCCTGAGCACTATCGGGGAGTGCAAGTAATTGAACCGTTGCCATCTCGACGGGTTCTTTCGTTTCATTATCGAGTACTCTACCGGCAACCGTAATTACCTTATTCTGAGCTGACATAGCTATTGTGCAGAGCGTGAGGAGCACAAAGCTTAAAAGGTACTTCTTCATTAAAATTAAGTGCAATTATTGTTTCTAATTGACTTTTTGACAATTAAAAAGGCAAAAGG
>CAMTOS010000149.1 GCA_947074195.1 uncultured Bacteroides sp. | reverse complement strand
ACCTCATCGGCAAAGTTCACGTGTCCTTTGGCCAGGAATTCAGCCACCTCAGCACCGGCCGTATTGATTGACGGGAGGATGGGGAAGATCGGCTTCTTGCAAGTCTGCATCTTTTCGTGCAACACATCGTACATATCGAACATTGTCACCAATCCTGGCGTACCGAAGATGGCCATGATGGCATCGATGTTATCGAACTTCTCTTCGCAGTAATCGATGCACAGGCGAAGATGCTCGGGCGTACCGGTGGCCAGAATATCAATAGGATTGCTCACCGATGCACCGGGGAAGAGTTTCGATTTTAGTTCCGCAGCCGCCTTGCCTTCGAGTTGCGGCACATTGAGTCCGCCTTTGCTCAGGGCATCGGTCAGCATCACGCCGGGACCACCCGCATGGGTGATAATGGCAAAGTTCTTACCATTTAGTTCGGGCAGTGTAAAGATGCATCCCACGGTCGTCAGCTCCTCACGCGAAAAGCAACGGATAATTCCTGCCTTACGGAATAGCGCTTCAACCGCTGAATCCGAACTGGCGATGGCGCCCGTATGTGATGAGGCTGCGCGACTGCCACTCTCGGAACTTCCAGCCTTGATGCCGGCAATCTTGCATCCCTTTTTAATGAGCGATGCGGCATGAAACAGCAACCGGTCGGGATCGCTGATGCTCTCTATATAAAGTAGTTTGATTTTAGAATCTGTAGCAGGATTGAAGTTGGTGTCCATATACTCCAGCACCTCTTCCACCCCTATTTGTTTGGCATTGCCCACCGACCACACCGAGTTGAACTGCAATCCCTTGGTTACCGCACTCTCCATGATAAACACGGCCGTAGCGCCCGAACTCGAAATCAGGTCGGCACCATTGGGATTAAGATTAGGTATGGGTTGGCTAAACACGCTGTGATGCACGGTGTTCATCATGCCGATACAGTTAGGGCCGATAAGCGCCGCACCATACTGGTCGACAATCTCGAGGATACGATCTTCGAGGATAGCGCCTTCGTGCGTCTCTTCTCCAAAACCAGCTGACAGGATAATCACTGCTTTCACGCCTTTTTGACTTACCAGCATTTCTACCACATCGGGGCACATTTGTGCCGGAATGGCAAGAATCGCCAGGTCGGTTTGCGGCAAATCCGCCGGACTCGCGAATGACGGGATACCCTGCACCTCGCTCTCCTTGGGGTTTACGGCACGGAGTTCGCCTTTGTATCCGCCCTCAATGAGGTTGCGCAAAATGGCTCCGCCGGGTTTGTGCACATTGTTTGATGCACCTACTACTACAATACTCTCTGGGCTCAGCAGCTCTTTGGTTATCATATCAGTATTTGTTTTAGATGTTATGTTAATCGCAAATATAATATATCTTCCAAAGGAGGGATGATATTTTAGAAGAAATTTCAGATTGGGCGGTGATTTCTTGCAAAATGACAGATAAATGGAGTGATTTAGAAAGAACTATTGACAGATGTCCAGCGATTGCTATTGATTCAGTACAAAACAAAAATCCCCGTCCGGCATCGTGGCGGACGGGGATTCGGTGTATATTGCTATGGATAAATTTGCTTGATTATTTGTAAGATGCCCAGTCGATGTTGCGCATATCACCGCTCTTACCCAGCTCGGCATGCATACCCAATGCAGCCTGAATAGCGTGTGGAGTCTGTGCCTTGCCACCGCCTAACTTCATATAATCCCAAAGGATTTCTTTGTAGTCAGGATGCGCGCAGTTCTCGATGATAGCAGCCGCACGTTCTTTCGGACTCTTACCACGAAGGTCGGCAATACCTTGTTCAGTGATGATGATGTTCACTGAGTGTTCGCTATGGTCTTCGTGCGATACCATTGGAACGATAGCACTGATGGCGCCATTCTTCGCAGTCGACGGACAGCTGAAGATAGAGATATAAGCGTTGCGGGTAAAGTCGCCCGAACCACCGATACCGTTCATCATCTTCGTACCGCTGATGTGCGTAGAGTTCACATTGCCATACAAGTCAACTTCAATGGCAGTATTCATCGAAATCACACCTAAGCGACGAATCACTTCAGGATTGTTAGAGATTTCAGAAGGACGAAGCACCAGCTTATCGCGGAAGAAGTCCATATCATCGTAAATGCCCTGCAGACAGTCGTTTGTTACAGTCAGCGAACAAGTACTACCGAACTTGATACGACCATTGCGGATCAAATCGATCACCGAGTTCTGAATCACCTCAGTGTACATCTCGAACGCAGGGATGGCCTGCTCGCGGCCCAGTGCGCCAAGTACTGCATTTGCAATGTTGCCCACACCCGATTGCAGCGGTAAGAAAGTCGATGGAATGATACCACGTTTCATATCGCTCAAAAGGAAATCAGCCACGTTCTGACCGATCTGGTCAGTCACAGGATCAGAGCTTGCAAAGTCGCGTGCTTCATCCGGCCAGTTGGTTTCCACGATACCGATAATCTTCTTCGGGTCTACCTGAATATAAGGCACACCGATACGATCACTCGCTTTGTAAATAGGAATCTCGCGACGGTAAGGAGGGTCAAGCGGTTCGTACACATCATGTAAGCCCATCATGCGGTTGCTGTGCGCACGGTTCAGTTCTACAATGATGTATGGAGCCAGATGACAAAGAGTCGGGGCGATACCACCAGCTGCAGTCAGGTAAATCTTACCATCGGCAGTCACCTCGCACGCTTCAATTACGGCATAGTCAATCTTGCCCATGAAGCCATAACGCAATTCCTGCGCCATTTGCGAAAGATGGATATCGTTATATGCAATTTCGCCGTTGTTCACGGCTTTGCGAAAATCAGGATTAGTAGTGTAGGGTGCACGATAGCGAAGTGCTTTTGCGCGTGCCAGCACACCGTCGCAAGAATCTCCGGTAGATGCACCGGTGAAGATACTGATCTGGAAAGGGTTTCCTTTGGCATGTTCTGCTTCTGCTATCTTTGCTACTTCTGCGGTCACAGCTTTTGCTGTACCAGCGGGAGTAAATCCGCTCAGACCAATATTATGGCCGTGTTTCACAAGGCTGGCAGCCTCGGCTGCCGTGATAAATTTGAATGACATAAATTATAAATCTATTTTATCTGGTAAAAAATTAGGTTAATATCATATTAGATATGTGCCCAAAGTTATAATAAAATATTTTGTTTAGCATCATTCCGAAAAGAAAAAAGGGCAGCTTCACAGCTCCCCTTTTATTTTTTAACCTAAACCTTAACTATGAAAAAATCAAATGTTTCTTTCACATCACAAAAGTCCGTATATAAGTTGGATTTAACAAAAAAAACCTATAAAAAAGTTTAAATAGTTAACATTCTTTATCACTTCGTATGCCAAAAGTTGGTCTTTTAACTCTATTTTCCACTGAAAATCAGTCCAGTTCCCCTCCTTTGCTCTATCTTTGCATCCGATTTAAAAGATTAATATTGAATAAAATGAACCAAACTCAGGAAGCGGACTTTAAATCCGCAACTACTGACGACAGCAAGAAGCTGTTTATCGAAACTTACGGTTGCCAGATGAATGTAGCCGACAGCGAAGTTATCGCCTCTGTGATGCAAATGGCCGGATACGATTTAGCCGATACGCTCGAAGAAGCCGATGCCGTGTTTATGAACACCTGCTCCATTCGCGACAACGCCGAGCAGAAGATCTTTAACCGTCTGGAGTTCTTCCATTCGATGCGCAAGAAAGGCCGCAAGCTAATTGTTGGCGTGTTGGGCTGTATGGCAGAGCGTGTTAAAGAAGACCTTATCAACAACCATCACGTGGATCTGGTAGTGGGCCCAGATGCCTATATGACACTGCCCGAACTTGTTGCTGCAGTTGAGGCCGGCGAGAAAGCCATCAATGTAGAGCTATCGACCACCGAAACTTATCGCGATGTATTGCCAAAGCGTATGCACGGCAACCATATCTCGGGCTTCGTGTCGATTATGCGTGGTTGCAACAACTTCTGTACCTACTGCATCGTGCCTTATACCCGTGGCCGCGAGCGCAGTCGTGATGTGGAAAGCATCCTTAAAGAGGTTAGAGACCTTAAAGAGAAAGGCTACAAAGAGATTTCTCTGTTGGGGCAGAACGTGAACTCTTATCGCTTCGAGAAAGAAGATGGTGAGGTTATCACCTTCCCGCAACTGTTGCGCATGGTAGCCGAAGCTGCCACAGGTGTGCGCATCCGTTTCACGACGTCGCATCCAAAAGATATGAGCGATGAAACCCTTCAGGTCATTGCCGATGTGCCTAACGTTTGCAAGCACATTCACCTGCCTGTACAGAGCGGTAGTTCGCGCATCCTTAAGCTGATGAACCGCAAGTATACCCGCGAATGGTATCTGGAACGTGTGGAAGCCATCAAGCGCATCATCCCTGAATGTGGTTTGTCGACCGATATCTTCGCCGGCTTCCACTCTGAAACGGAGGAGGATCATCAGGAATCGCTTTCACTGATGGAGATCTGCGGATACGACTCGGCTTTTATGTTCAAGTATTCTGAGCGCCCCGGAACGTATGCATCGAAACATCTGGAAGACAATGTGCCCGAGGAAGAAAAGGTGCGTCGCCTTAACGAGATCATCGCTCTGCAAAACCGCTTGTCGGCCGAAAGCAATCAGCGTTGCATCGGCAAGGTTTACGAGGTGTTGGTTGAAGGTGTATCGAAACGCTCGCGCGACCAGCTCTTTGGCCGTACCGAACAAAACCGTGTGGTGGTGTTCGACCGTGGCACGCATAAGGTGGGCGATTATGTGAATGTTCGCATTACCGATGCTTCATCGGCTACGCTGAAAGGCGAAGAGGTATAATTCATTTTATACATTATATATAGGCCCGGATCTTTTCCTTTATGGAGTGGATCCGGGCTTTTTTATTTTTGTATCTTCTTGCTAATTCGATTCGTTTCTATCGCTAATAATGTAAATATATAATTGTATCATTTTGGTCGATAATCACCAGAGATATTCATATTCCGGTACATCCGAATCTTTCTGTTCTTTCGACAATATCTCTAAACATTCATAATCTAATATTGTACCTATAGTACTTTTATCCAGATGCCATCGGGAAATTTTGATTCTGATCGAATATTCATAACCTTCTTCATAATAAAAATTATCGATATCTTGATGCAATGTTTCCCAAGTTTTAGATTTCGGTGTTTTAACCCAATAACGGGGAGAATATACATAGAAGTATTCCGAGTCTAAATCTATTGGTCTTTTCGATGCGATAGTCCATTTTTCTTTATACGTTTTAATAATCCGAGTTTCATCATTATAACAAGAATAAAGAAGCGATAGTAATCCGAAGCAAATAACAGACAGCACGATTAATGTTTTGTTTTTTAGCATAGCGATTTAGTTTTTATGATTAGATATACCTATAAAACAGTTAAGCCGACTACTCTGTTATAAATTACGAATCTATATTAATATATACTAACAGATGGGTACAGGGATAACCACCAAAGCAGTCTACTTTTGCAACGTGGCCGAAATGCCGCTTAACCAATACATAAATCCAATTTTATATAACTATGATTCACAGATTCGTACTCAACGAAGTATCATACTTCGGAAAAGGTGCCCGCGAAGTCCTTCCATCGGAAATCTCGCGTCTGGGCCTGAAAAAAGCGTTTGTTGCCACAGATAAAGACCTCATCAAACATGGTGTAGCCGATAAAGTGCTGAAAGTTCTTGAAGCTGCACACATCCCCTATACAGTTTTTAGCGAAATCAAACCCAACCCCACGGTGACCAATGTGAAGACCGGCGTGAAGGCATTTGCCGAATCGGGTGCCGATTTTATTCTGGCCATCGGCGGCGGTTCGTCTATCGATACAGCCAAAGCCATCGGCATCATCACCAACAATCCGCAGTTTAGCGATGTGGTCTCGCTCGAAGGTGTGGCCGATACAAAAAAGAAATCGGTGCCCATCATTGCGCTGCCAACCACTGCCGGAACAGCGGCCGAGGTGACCATCAACTATGTCATCACCGACGAAGAAAATCAGAAAAAGATGGTTTGTGTCGATCCAAACGATATCCCTGCCATGGCGATTGTCGATTCGGAACTGATGTATACCCTGCCTAAAAGTCTGACTGCTGCAACCGGGCTCGATGCCCTGACGCACGCCATCGAAGGCCTGATAACCAAAGGCGCCTGGGAGATGAGCGATATGTTCGAGATTAAAGCCATCGAAATGATTGCCCGTCATTTGGAAACTGCTGTAAACGAGCCGACTAACGAAGTTGCGCGCGATGGTATGGCGGTGGCGCAATACATTGCCGGCATGGCCTTCTCTAACGTAGGTCTGGGCTTGGTGCATGGTATGGCGCATCCTCTTGGAGCCATTTTCGACATCCCTCACGGCGTGGCCAATGCCATGATTCTGCCCACGGTGATGGAGTTCAACGCCCCTGCTGCCCTCGATAAATATGTAGATATCGCCAAAGCCATGAATGTTTACACACCGGGAATGAGCACCGAAGAGGCAGCCAATGCGGCCATCGAAGCGGTGAAATCGTTGTCATTGCGTGTGGGTATCCCTCAGCATCTGGCCGAACTCGGCATTAAAGAAGAAGATCTTCCACGCCTCACCGATGCTGCCTTTGCCGATGTTTGTACACCAGGAAATCCACGTGAAGTCACCAAGGAAGCTATCCTGGAATTGTACAAGAAAGTATTGTAATCGATTAAAAATAAGCTACTAAAAATAGAAAAGGTTACTCAGCTTGTAAGTGGGTAAACTTCTGTAATACAAAGGCTTGTTGTCAACGTGTGGTTCGCTGAATTTCTCCACATTGACAGCAAGCCTTTGCTGG
>CAMTOS010000148.1 GCA_947074195.1 uncultured Bacteroides sp. | reverse complement strand
GATGAATTGGTATCATCCAACTCTTTCGGCGTAATCTTTTTGCTGTCGATTTTACGCCAGGTATAGAATATAATACAAAGCAGGAATGGCACCCAGATGGATACATAAGCCATCACCTTAAGCGTAAACTCACTCGACGAGCTGTTTTCTATGGTCAGTGAATTCTGCAAATCGGCATACGATGGATAAAAAGGCGTATTGTTGTAACCGGTGATGATAAGCAACGAGAAAACAGTAAAAACTGTACCAATACCCGAATACCATATACCTTTATCGAAAGAAGCCTTGAAAATGGTGCGGCCAATACCGAAAAGCACTAACAATACTCCGACAAGGAAAATGATAAGAATCACCCACAGATCGATAAAGTTCCTGAAATACTTATGTGGTTCCATAAACACAACACCGGTTTCGGGATCAACCGCATAACCCGGAGCAATAAGTGTACGGATAAGGAATGTAAGGAAGAAAGCCAGGAATAACAGCGAACTGATTAACAATGCTCTGCGACAACGCTTGATTAAATCTACATCGAGAATGCTATTGATAAAATAGAGAATACCAAGAACACGCGCAAGGAAAAATACTGCCAGACCCAGACACCAGTTCCAGAAATTGCCGAATGCCTCGAGTCCGTGTGCCGGACTAACCCACTGACTAATGGTGAGATTTCCGAAATTGCCGATATTCGAGCGATCGACTATAAAGTCGGCACCGGTAAAAAACATGGCTACCGCTACTCCAAGGAACAACGGACCAATGAAGCCGTTAATCACCAGGCAAGCACGGTAAGTGGTTTTGCCCAGCAGATTGCCTGCCTTGCTCTGAAATTCATAACTCACTGCCTGAATCACAAAGCTAAATAGAATAATCATCCACAGCCAGTAAGCACCGCCGAAACTTGTACTATAGAATAGTGGAAAAGAGGCAAATGCCGCCCCACCAAAAGTCACCAGCGTAGTAAACGTAAACTCCCATTTACGGCCGGTAGAGTTAATCAGCAGCTTTTTCTGTTCTTCGGTTTTCCCCAGACAGAAAATCGTGGAATTTCCTCCCTGCACAAACATCAGAAATACCAGTAATGCACCCAAAAGCGAGATGACCAGCCACCAGTAATGTTGTAAAAATTGATATGTCGTCATTATGATGTTTATTTATAGAATTAATAATTAGAATCTGCATCACTCGTTTCAGGACCTTTCTTAACCACCTTCAGCAGAATACGAATACCTGCAATCAGCATTACCGTAAACAATACCAGGAATACACAGAAAGTTACGATAACAGAAGAAGGATTAAGTTTAGAGACCGCTGCCCAGGTAGGCAATAGTTCGTGAATGGCCCATGGCTGACGGCCACATTCGGCAACAACCCAGCCACACATTCCGCACAGATAAGCAAACGGAATACTCCATAAAGCCACATATTGCAACCAGCGTTTGTACTCTAATTTGTGTCTGAAAGATAAAACCATCATCACAATAAAGAAGAGTATAAAATAACCGCCCAGATATACCATGGCACGGAAAGTGTAGAACACCAAAGCAACGTTAGGAACTACCTGCATCGGATCGGAAACATATCCGTATCCAAAGTATTTCACATTGGCATCGAGCACAGCCTGCGCACTATCCATGACTTGCTGATTGTTCTCTGCCCTGGCCTGACGGAAAGCATCGAAAGCACTAATGGCGGTTCGGCCCATCTCCATACGCTGAGGTACAGAAACTGCCTGCTCACCATTGCTTAGCGTATAATTCCCATTGATAATATTGTTAACTCCCGGCACATAGGCATCGGCCTTGCGTTCGGCAAGATAAGAGAGTAGTTGTGGAATTTCTATCTTAAACAAGAACGGCTTCTCATTATCGTCATACCTGACTTTCTTCATATTCAGAACACCGAAAGCCACCAGTCCGGGACCGTTTTCGCCTTCATAGTATCCTTCCATGGCAGCAAGTTTCATGGGCTGCGTCTGTGCCACCTGATAGCCTGCATGGTCGCCCGACAAAGCAACAAGTATAGAAGCCACCAAACCAACAACAGAAGCAATCTTAACGCTCGAATTGGCAAATTCAATATTTCGTCTTTTCAGAAAGTACCAGCAACAAATGCCAATAACAAAAACAGAAGCCAGCACCCAGCCACTAAGCACAGCATGACAGAATTTCATCACAGCAATTGGCGAGAAAGCCACCTCTGCGAAATTCTCCATTTCGTTGCGGGCCGTATCAGGATTAAAATACATTCCCACCGGATGCTGCATCCAAGCATTGGCCACAAGAATCCACCAGGCAGAAATCGTGGCACCAAGTCCCGTTAACCAGGTAGATGCAAGGTGAAAACCTTTGCTTACTTTAGTCCAGCCAAAGAACATCACAGCAATAAATGTAGCTTCCATAAAGAAGGCAAGAATAGCCTCAATAGCCAGCGGAGCACCAAAGATATCGCCAACAAAGAAAGAGTAGTTACTCCAGTTTGTACCAAACTGAAACTCCAGAATAATACCTGTGGCAACACCTACTGCAAAGTTTATCCCAAAAACTTTCATCCAGAATTTTGCCGTCTGTTTCCATTTCTCATCCCCCGTTTTATAGTAAATCGTCTCCATGATACCCATAATCACAGCAAGTCCCAACGTAAGGGGAACGAAAATCCAGTGATAAAGAGCTGTCAGGGCAAATTGCCCGCGCGACCAATCTACAAGGGAGAAATCAATCGTTTCCATCATATTATATTTAGTATTTAAAATTAATATTTCAGTTATCTTGTGGTGTAATAGAATCCTCAGTTATATAAGTATCGGGCACTGCACGGTCTATCAACTCATTGCTGACAAACTCGCCTTTGGCATTATCATCGGGCAAATCCCTGAGATATCCGGGAAAGAAAAAGATTTTGAGAACGAAAAACATGATGAAGAGTTTGGCAAGAATAATAATCCACAATACTTTGCCAAGTGTCATGTTCCGGAAGCCATCGTAGTATAAATCCCATATTTTTAAAAATACATTCTTCATAACTAATCAGTTAAGCTGCTATTTCCAAATATAAAAACATTTGTATTCAAATGCAAATACTATTAAATAATTGTAATCAATAATTATAAACAGTAAAACCGGCATTAAGTTTAATTTCATTAAATAAATTAACGAAGCATATGCCATTGTTCCCATAAAGTGTTCTGTTTTTCGACTTCTGATAGTTTAGATTTTCCGGTGTTGAGAAATTAAATATATTCGCTGCCCTATTATTTATAAGGAATATTACACAATGAAATTAAAACATTATTTAATGATTGCATCCTGCATTCTGTTAAGCAGTTGTGAGCTGATAGAATATCATCCCTATGATGTGAAGATAACAGGCGAGAAAGATTGCAATGCAAAGAACATTGAAAAGATTGAAGCACTTTATAAAGACAATACGACCATTCGGTTTGTAGTTATGGGCGATTCACAAAGATGGTATGATGAGACATATGATTTCGTAAAAGCCATTAATCAGAGAGACGATATTGATTTTGTGATCCATGGCGGTGATTTGAGTGATTTCGGTGCCACAAAAGAATTTATCTGGCAGCGCGATATCATGAACCGCCTTGGTGTGCCCTATGTGGCATTGATTGGTAACCATGATTGCCTCGGAACCGGAGAGGAAACTTTTAAAGCGATCTACGGCGAAGATAACTTTTCGTTTATAGCCGGAAGAGTGAAGTTTGTTTGTCTCAATACCAATGCACTCGAATATGACTATTCGCGACCTGTGCCCGACTTCGAGTTCATCGAAGCAGAGACTGATGCACGTGCCGATGAATACGACAAAACAGTGATTTGTATGCATGCTGCCCCCTACTCTGATGTGTTTAACAATAATGTAGTGAAATATTTTCAGTACGCTGTAAAACAACACAAAGGACTGCAATTCTGCACAGTGGCACACGACCACAGAGTTACCACCACTGATATTTTTGATGATGGAGTGATTTATTACGGAAGCACCTGCATGAAAGACAGATGTTACCTGATTTTTACGATTAATGCTGATAATTATGAATATGAAGTTGTCTACTATTAAGCTTAAAACATGGGTATGCATTCTGATTATCGGCTGCAAATTTCAACATACACATGCACAGGAATCATATATCGCTTACGATAATCATGACTTTTTTGAAGCCGAACAATATATGCGTCCATATGACAAGCGATTGCACCGTTATCGACAAAACTGGCAAAAACTGATTCCTACCCATATGAAGGTGCAGTATGCCGGAAACATGGGGTTAATGTCATTCGGTACAGGCTGGGACTACGGACGCCGAAATCAATGGGAAACTGATGTATTTTTTGGCTTCATTCCCAAATATCAGTCGAAAAAAGCCAAAGCGACTTTTACCATGAAACAGAACTATATTCCCTGGAGCCTGCCTTTATCGGAAAGATTTTATATTGAACCGCTAACCTGCGGTACCTATCTTAATACTGTATTTGGCAGCGAATTTTGGGTCAAACAACCCGATCGTTATCCAAAGGGCTATTATGGTTTTACAAATAAAATCAGGATACATATTTTTATGGGACAAAGAATCACGTTGTACAATAATCCGGATAAACGGTATTTTGCAAAAGCAGTATCTTTGTTTTATGAAATAAACACATGCGATTTTTATCTTATCAGCGCTATTACAAACAGCTATCTTCGTCCGCGCGACTACCTTGGTTTATCGTTTGGTGCAAAGATTCAAATCTTCTGATTCGATATAAGTTGCATATATATTACACCATTTATTTCTTTTTTAAATTTCGCAGTTAATTAACCGTAATTTTTATACTATCGATAATTGTTATGTTAATTAAATTGTATTTTTGCGCAGATTTAAAACAAATGTGCATATTTCAAGATGAAACATCAATCCAGCTTAATTGATTACATTGAGCAAAGTATTATCCATAATTGGGACCTTAATGCTTTGACAGACTATAAAGGAGCGACACTTCAATACAAAGACGTGGCTCGAAAAATCGCAAAATTTCATATTGTCTTAGAAAATGCGGGAATACAAAAAGGAGATAAAATTGCCGTATGCGGAAGAAACAGCGCCAACTGGGCAGTCACCTTTTTAGGGGCTGTAACCTATGGTGCAGTAATTGTGCCTATTCTGCATGAGTTCAAGGCAGACAACATACATCATATCGTAAATCACTCAGAAGCCAAATTGCTTTTTGTAGGCGATCAGGTTTGGGAAAATCTCGATGAATCGGCCATGCCATTATTATTAGGTATTGCCAACATCAATGATTTCTCATTACTGTTATCACGCTGCGATACACTCTCGCATGCCTCAGAACACAGAAACGAAATTTACGGTAAACGTTATCCTAAAAGCTTCCGCAGAGAAAACATTAAATATCATAAGTCTGAACCCGATGAACTGGTAATCATCAATTATACATCGGGAACAACAGGCTACTCTAAAGGGGTGATGCTTCCTGCACGTAGTATCTGGTCGAATATCGACTATAGTTTCGAGAAGCGTCCTATCAGCCCGGGAGATACCATTGTATCGATGTTGCCACTGGGACATGTATTTGGTATGGTGGTCGATCTGCTTTACGGATTCTCTGCCGGTGCGCACCTCTACTTCCTTACAAGAATGCCTTCCCCGAAAATCATTGCACAATCGTTCTCGGAGATCAAACCGAAAATTATATCGTGCGTACCTTTGATTGTAGAAAAGATCATTAAGAAAGATGTATTGCCACGTGTGGATAATCGTATCGGCAAACTACTTTTGCGTGTGCCGTTTATCAACGATAAGATTAAATCGTCTGCCCGCAAAACAGCCATGGAAATATTTGGTAACAACTTCGAAGATATTATTATCGGCGGAGCACCTTTTAATGCCGAAATAGAAACTTTCCTGCGCAAAATAGGCTTCCCTTACAATATTATATATGGTATGACCGAATGTGGTCCGGTGATTTGCTCCAGCCGCTGGAATGAACTTAAAAAGGGTTCTTGCGGAAAAGCTGCATCGAGAATGGAAGTTAAAGTAGATTCTGAAGATCCGGAAAACAAAGCCGGCGAGCTCCTTTGCCGTGGCGTAAATACAATGCTGGGATATTATAAAAATCCGGAAGCTACCGAGCAGGTGATCGATGCAGATGGCTGGTTGCACACGGGTGACATGGCCACCATAGATGCAAACGATAATATTACCATTCGCGGCCGTTGCAAAAACCTTTTGCTTAACTCAAGCGGACAAAACATCTATCCGGAAGAAATTGAAAGCAAGCTGAACAATATGCCTTTCGTTGCAGAATCGCTTATCGTGATGCAAAACGAAAAGCTCGTTGCCCTGATTTATCCCGACTTCGATGATGCATTTGCCAACGGATTAAAGCAGGCAGATATTGAGATCAGAATGGAAGAAAACAGAAAAGCGTTGAATCTTGAACTGCCAAAATACAGTCAGATTGCGAAAGTAAAGATCCATTTTGAAGAGTTTGAGAAGACTGCTAAAAAAAGCATTAAACGTTTTATGTATCAGGACGTTAAGGAATAAAACAGAGATACAGAATATCGGGTAATAGTTTAATAATCAAACAATTACCCGATATTTTTAAAAATGAACATATTCATAAATTAATGTGAATAAAGTTATAAAAACAAGCACATTGTTTGTCATTTTAAAAAACCTCCCTATCTTTGCATCGCAATTAAGCAAACAAGGTATGATTCGCTAGCTCAGCAGGTAGAGCACAACACTTTTAATGTTGGGGTCCTGGGTTCGAGCCCCAGGCGGATCACCAAAGAAAGCTTCTGGCAAACAGGAGCTTTTTTGATGAACAAATTTAAGGATTGATTCGCTAGCTCAGCTGGTAGAGCACAACACTTTTAATGTTGGGGTCCTGG
>CAMTOS010000147.1 GCA_947074195.1 uncultured Bacteroides sp. | reverse complement strand
TCCGTTTAGAAATGCTCTTGCGGTTACCCGAATTTACGAAATTTTTGCGACATAAGCAACGACTTTCACTCCTCTGCTCTTCCGTAAGTTGCATAGCTATCCCCGTTTTGCTGGCAAAGTATTGGCAAGATCTTTGCAAAGTATTGCCAACATCTTCGATAACCATTGCCGGCAACTTGTTAAGCCTTTGCCAATAAGCCATTTTTTACTCTTTGTTTCACCCGTTTTCCGGATTTAGTAATTAAATGTTCTTTAAGACTTACTTTTCGTCACGCTAAACTTGTAAACAGATATAACTATGCTGCATTTCAATAAATCCGGTTTAACATTTTGTTCTGATTTTCTCCGATTTTAAATCTTTGATATTGAAATAATTCTTAAATAGCATATTGCTTACTGAAAAGGTGTTCTGCCAATTTTTTCTATTGACAAGTTTCTATTATTTTTGCAAAAACAACAATAATTTATCAAATTGACATGAGAAACCTATTCATTGCCGCTGCGGCAGTTGTTCTGATGAGCAGCTGTGCACACGACAAGAACAGCGGTAACCCATTCATGACGGAATACAACACTCCGTTCCAGGTGCCACCGTTCGAGCAAATCAAGTTAGAACACTACAAACCAGCTTTCATTTCCGGAATGGAACAACAGGCTGCCGAAGTAGATGCCATCGTAAACAATCCCGAGGCTGCATCTTTCGACAACACCATTGTAGCTCTCGATCAGAGTGGTACACTTTTGCGCCGCGTAAGCTCAGTATTCTACGGCCTGAACAGTGCAAACACCAACGACGAGATGCAAGCTATCAGCCGCGAACTGTCTCCGCTGCTTTCTAAGCATGGCGATGACATCAACCTGAACCCTGCACTTTTTGCACGCGTAAAAGAAGTTTACGAAAATCAGGAGTCATTCGGATTAAATAAAGAACAAAAGAAACTTTTAGATGAAACTTACAAGCGTTTTGTACGTGGTGGTGCTAACCTGAACGAAGAAGATCAGGCGAAACTACGCGAACTTAACAGCCAGATTTCATTATTGCAACTGACTTTCGGTCAGAATATGCTGAAAGAAACCAACGACTTCCAGTTGGTTATCGAGAACGAAGCCGATCTTTCGGGCCTTCCTGCAAACTTAATCGCCAACGCTGCCGAAGTAGCTGCTGCTAACGGCCAAGAAGGCAAATGGATCTTTACGCTGCACAACCCAAGCGTGATGCCATTCCTGCAATATGCAGACAACCGCGATCTTCGCGAACAAATCTTCAACGGCTACACAAACCGTGGTAACAACAACAACGACAACGATAACAAAGAGGTTGTAAAACAATTGCTTACAGCACGTCTGGAAAAAGCAAAACTGATGGGTTACAATGATTTCGCATCTTTCATCCTTGAAGATCGTATGTCTAAAAACTCTGCAGCTGTTTACGAACTGTTAGATCAGCTTTGGACTCCTGCAGTAGCAAAAGCAAACGACGAATTGACAGATATCCAGGCTGAAATCGCTAAAGAAGGCAACAACTTCAAGGCAGAAGGCTGGGACTGGCGCTACTATGCAGATCGTGCAAAGAAAGCGAAGTTCGATTTGGATGAAAACCAGGTTCGCCCTTACCTGAAGCTTGAAAACGTACGTGATGGTATGTTTGCTGTATCGAACAAGCTTTTCGGTATCAACTTTAAACCACTTGCCAACATGCCTTTGCCTCATCCTGATGCAGAAGTATTTGAGTGTACAGACAAAGATGGCGCTCACCTTGGTGTGCTTTATCTTGACTGGTTCCCACGCGAAAGCAAACGTGGTGGTGCATGGTGTGGTTCTTATCGTTCACAAACTTACAATGAGAACGGCGAGAAAGTAGCTCCTGTAGTTACTATCGTTTGTAACTTCTCTAAACCAGCTGCCGGTCAGCCTGCATTGCTTAGCGCTGACGAAACAGAAACTATGTTCCACGAATTCGGTCATGCATTGCACAACCTGTTCCGTGACGTAAACTACTACGGTATCTCTGGCGTTCCACGCGACTTCGTAGAACTTCCTTCACAGATCATGGAACATTGGGTATTCGAGCCAGAAGTTTTGGCTGATTATGCAAAACACTACGAAACAGGAGAAGTTATTCCTCAGGAATTGGTAGAAAAGCTGGATAACAGCGGTAAATACGGTCAGGGTTTTGCAACTACAGAATACCTTGCAGCTTCTATGCTCGATATGGATTATCACGTAATGAAAGATATCCCGGCCGATATGTGCGTTGAATCATTCGAAGCACAGACCCTTGGTCGCCGTGGTTTATTGTCGCAAATCCCTGCACGCTACCGTACTACTTACTTCAACCACACTATGGGTGGTGGTTACACAGCAGGTTACTACAGCTACATCTGGGCAGAAGTACTTGATAGCGATGCATACCAGGCATTCGTAGAATCAGGCGATATCTTCAACACTGAGGTAGCCGATAACTTCCGTAAATATGTACTTGCTCCTGGTGGTATTGATGATGCAATGGATATGTATGTAAACTTCCGTGGTCAGAAACCGGGAATCGACCCATTGTTGAAAAACCGTGGATTGAAAGATTAATCTTTCTGAGAAAGAAATCAAATATAAAAACGTCGGATGTTTAATCCGGCGTTTTTTTTTAAGAAATCCGCGTAGGAACAATAGTTGTGTATAGTTTGTTGGAATAATGAAAAGATCTGAATTAGATGTATTCTGATAAATATTCGCCCCGCAAAAAATTGCCAACTTTGCGGGGCGTATTAACTTTAAATGCATGGAAATTAATCTGAATCACTCAGACTTTATACTGATTACAGGATTATCGTTGGCAATACGCCATGACCTGATTACGACACAACCAATAATAAAAGCCAGCACCAACAATCCGATAAGAACATAATAAGCAGGTGAGAAATTGGTAGCTTGCGCAAACATTCCGAGCCATGCCGTTCCGGCTAACCAGCCTATGATGACACCGATAATCACTGCCGGTAAAGCAATCCAGATGATATTCTTCGAGAACATCACTAATACATCCTTTGCTTCGGCACCATTTACTTTGCGGATAGCAATCTCTTTGCTCCGGCGTTGAGTTTCATCATTGACATAACCCAATAACCCCATTAAAGTAATGAAGATAATAGTAATGGCCGACATAATAGCCACATTACGGAATGCAATAATCGAATTGTATTGTTCATTTATACCTTTTGATGCGGATTCAAAATGAATATCTTTATCAGGCCAGAGTCTTTTTGAATCCTCATTCAGCTTCCTCAGATTCTCCTCAAAGGGTTCTTTAAGTTTTACCTGAATACAGTAATTGAAATTGTCCTGATAAATCATGATGATAGGTAGTGGTTCGGCATAGGTAATGTTTTGTGATCTGAACGGCATCGTCACTCCCACAACGCTTCCGATAATATTGCCATCAGATTCCCTTATATTTTTACCAACAGCACTACCTTCCCATTTCATGGCATCGACGAATTCCTGATTGACAATAAACTCGTCATTTTTATTGGCTAAACGGCCTTCTTTTAGTTTCAGATCAATAAATGGTAAATAATCTCCGTTTATTCTATTATATCGTACACCGAGCTGTTTGCCTCCATCTGTACTAATAATAATACCACTCATACTATAGAATAAAGGTTGTTCACTGCTCGAAACATCTTCCACATATGGAAGATCGAGTAAAGTCCTGCGGGCATTATCCGGATTATCGAAAAAAGTATATTCCAAAGCCATATTGGCAGTAGTAAATCCTCTTTTAAGCGAAACGATATGATGAGTTTGGCTGATAGTTATTGCCAGAAGCGACAGTACAAACGCAACGCCAATAAACTGACTGAACAACAATGGCTTTTTCCATCCTTTTTTGCCTTCGGTATATCTGCGGAAAACCTGTGTTACGGGAATGTTTGCAAAGATTCTTCCCGGTAAAATACCTCCGACGAGAAACAGGAAAGCAATGACACTGGCAGGAACCCATAAATTGCTCCAGCTAAACATACCCCTTAGACTGACATAGGTCATATCTTCAATGGAATCTTTGAAGTTGATAAAGATAAGGATCATCAATACCACAGAAAAAAAGATAATAATGGCTGTTTCTAACAGAAACATTCCGAGAATCGTTCCTTTTCCTGCTCCATTGCATTTATAAACACCGATGGCCTTGGCTCTTCGACTCAATGAAGAAATGGAGATCAGAATATAGTTAAGCGTAACGATGAACAGAATTATGGCACTTAAGAGAATAAGGATCCAGATCAATCCTTTTTCGCTATAAAGTTGTTCTATTCTGTAGTTTTTGATCGGTATAAGTTCTACATCCCATTTTATATTATCTGTATCGCCTTGAAGATTGTAGGTTAAAAAGACATCATTGATGCGCTTATTGAACTCATTATAATCGACATTCTTCTTCAGGCGGATGTAAGTGGGATAACTATCTCCACCTTGCCATCTCCATTGGTTGGGATTGTCTCTCTGATGTGTAGCCATAGAGAATAAAACATCATTCTGATAGAAACTTGAGTTCTCGGGGAAATCTTTATAAATTCCCTTAACAGTCATCGGTTTAATCTTTTCATACATCAATACTTCTCCTACCGGATTCTTCCCTGCGAATGTTTTTTGGGCATAATCTTCACTGATGAAAACCACATCGGGCGTATTAATATCCTGTAGATTACCTTCGATAAGATGCCAGCCTATTGTTTTGAAAAAGGTAGAATCGGCTACGGTTGTTTGTGGCATCGTTCTCAGATCACCATAATAAAAAGGTACTTGCCAGTAAGAACGTGTAATAGTAACGTCTTCTACCTCATCAGGGAAATAATCGGCAATGGCACCACCAAGAGGTCCCATGCAATAAAAACTACCATCAGTGTAGCGTTCTCCGGCAACGGTCCAGTATATTTTCAATATATACAGGCGGTCAGACTCTTCATAACAGTTATCAAAGTTAAACTCAAATGCCTGGCGGGTAAAGAGTAAGATGCTCAGCGTCAATCCGAGGGTAATAGATATCACTTTAATGATATTAGCACCTAAATTCCCTCTGATGGTCTTTAATACATAATAGATTTGATTCATAGATCTTCAGGATTATTTAGATGAAAAATTCGTTCGATGCATTGGCTATGATGCTACCATCGAACAGATGTATTACTCTGTGTGCATAAGATGCATCATGCTGCGAGTGAGTCACCATCACGATGGTTGTACCCTCGCGGTTCAGTTCCGTCAGCAGATTCATCACCTCTTCTCCGTTTTTTGAATCCAGATTACCCGTAGGCTCATCGGCAAGAATCAGCTTCGGATTAGTCACTACCGCACGTGAAATGGCCACACGCTGTTGCTGTCCACCCGAGAGTTGCTGCGGAAAATGCTTGGCACGGTGACTCAGGTTCATCCGTTTCAGAATCTGCTGTACACGCTCTTTACGTTCGCTTGCTTTCACATCAAGATAGATCAATGGTAACTCCACATTCTCGAATACATTCAGTTCATCAATCAGGTTAAAACTCTGGAACACAAAGCCGATTACCCCTTTACGTATATGCGTGCGCTCCTTCTCTTTCAGATTTGCCACTTCCTGACCTAAGAGTTTATAACTACCGCTGGTCGGGTTATCGAGCAATCCCACAATATTGAGCAAAGTCGATTTGCCGCAGCCCGATGGTCCCATAATGCCCACAAACTCGCCCTGCTTCACCTCCATGTGAATGTTGTTCAACGCTATCGTTTCTATCTCTGATGTGCGAAACATCTTTTTTAAATCGTTTATTCGTATCATAAGATTTCGTTTTATCTGATAAACTATGGGCAGAAGTCGTGCCAGAAATATATTGTACTGATAATTAGATAAATGCGTTTTTTTGCTCGAACGGCGATTGTCTAATAATTAGACAGTGGTGTATGATTGTTAGACAGCACACCGCTTATAACTAAAAGAATTACAGCCTATTGCGACTCCAAAGATGATTATTTTTTTATCAATTCCGTTAGGAGAGACAAACACTTCTTTCTACATTTGTGCAAAATAGACGGACTTTATGAAGAAACACAAGACGATAATTGTAGTCGATGATAACAAAGGCGTACTTTCGGCAGTAGAGCTATTGTTGAAGAGTTACTTTGAACACATCATTCTGCTGAATTCCCCCAATACACTCCTTACTACTATAAAAGAGCGCAAGCCCGATGTGGTTTTGCTCGATATGAACTTTAGCGGAGGCATAAACAATGGAAACGAAGGGTTATACTGGCTCCGCGAAGTGAAACGGGGGAATCCCGATTTACCTGTTGTCCTCTTTACGGCTTATGGCGATATCGACCTGGCAGTGAAAGGAATTAAAGAAGGAGCTGCAGATTTCATTGTCAAACCCTGGGATAATAACCGTCTGATTGAAACGCTGTTTGGTGTCTGTAAGCCCAGACTAAAGAATAAAGTGCATGATAAACCTGAGCAGGCTGCTGTTTATTGGGGAAACAGCAAAGCGATGAAAGAATTACGCCTGCTTATCGATAAAGTAGCCGTAACAGATGCCAACATTCTGATTACCGGAGAAAACGGAACCGGGAAAGAGGTATTGGCAAGAGAAATACACAATGCATCGAAACGATCGGCGCAGGAAATGGTGACTGTCGATATGGGAGCCATTACAGAAACGCTGTTTGAAAGCGAACTGTTCGGCCACAAGAAGGGGGCTTTTACCGATGCTCATGCAGATCGTGCAGGGAAGTTCGAAACGGCAGCGGGCTCTACCCTGTTTCTTGATGAAATTGGTAACCTTCCCTATCATCTGCAATCCAAGTTGCTTACTGTCTTACAGCGCCGGCAAGTGGTCAGAGTCGGTTCGAATGAGTCATTGCCGGTAAATATACGTCTGATATGTGCCACTAATTGTCAGCTCGAAGATATGGTGACACAAGGTCAGTTCCGCGAAGATTTACTCTATCGTATCAACACCATTCATATTGAGATTCCCTCCTTACGTGAACGTAAAGAAGACATTAT
>CAMTOS010000146.1 GCA_947074195.1 uncultured Bacteroides sp. | reverse complement strand
CGGTTGGTGTTGCGGAAATAGTTGTTTTCTACAAAAACATCGCTATCCATTGTCGCTCCCACACCATATTTTGCGATACCATCATAATAGTTGTTGTAAACATGCACAGTCATGGTGCGCACACGTGGATGGCGTGAATCTGAGTGGTCGAACCAGTTGTGGTGATAAGTGATGTAATTCTCGCCGGTCTCGCTCTTCATACCGCAAAGCGATACTTTACCGCAATCCCAGAAGCGATTGAACGAGAAAGTCATCAGTTTAGAATCGGCTTTTGCATCGAGTGTACCATCACCTTTTGCCTGATCGCTGTCGCTACCAGTGTTGCCATAAAACAAGTCCATGTTGTGAACCCAGCAATGACTGTTTTTGGTATCCAGCGAAATTGCATCATCGAGACACAGCATGATGCCAAAATTGCGCAGCTCCACGCTGGTACAGTTTCTCAGCAAAACGCCAAACCCTTTAATGGTGGCATCATCGCCAATACCTTCCATAGTGATGTTCATTTCATCGTAACCATTCTTGCCTTTAATCTGAAGACCCTGCTCGCTGCTCGAGAACTTATCCATATCTTTATATTCGATACAACCGATGATGCGGATAGCCCATGGGGTGAAGTCGTAGCCCTTCTGTTTGGCATCGATAATAGTTTGCAGACCAGTGAATTCTTCGACTTTACCATTGCTGCTGGTAATTACCGAGCAGGTCACGGTTTTTGCAGTTTCGGCAGTCACATAGATGATTTTGGCACCCTCTTTAAGTGTACCATCATCATTGTAAGCCCCGATGTTACTGTAATTGAAATGTGCGTAGCCGCCGCGAACATGGTTCACCACCGCCAGCGGACCGGTTTCTGCGGCAAGGGCAGTCAGCTCCACGCCATCAGCATCGACCGGATAAACCATAAACTGATAATTGCCTGCGGCAAGTCCCACCATATCGGCACGGCCATAGGTGCCATAATTGCGCACCAACTGATAGTCGAGCAGTTCGTACTCGCCACCCACAGGTTTGTAATAAACATGGTAAGTTTCGGCCTCGTCCAGGAGGTCCCAGGTCACATAAGCAGATTCGAACCATCCGCTTGCTTCCTTGATTTTGACATCAGCAAAGGCGCTGGTTGTCAGAAGAAGAAGTAATAAAGATAACCATCTAAATTTCATTGTCTCTGTTTTTATAGTAATTATTTGAATTATCTGTTAACAGATGCAAGTTTACGGTGAATCGTTCTGTGCTATGTGTAAAAATACCTTTTTATTGTCGAAAAAACGGTTCAATAACTATCAATGAAGGCAAATAGAGGGTTTATTGTAATTTAGTGAAAGTCTGTAGTCTATTTAACAGTTGGCATATTCGCTTCCTGCCACGAGAGATATCCCTTGTTCAGTTCAATCACTTTATAGCCTTTGCCCGAAAGGATACCTGCCGCTTTCTTGCTGCGCGCCCCACTACGGCAATATACCGCAACGGTCTTTTCTTTGGCAAGTTGCTTGTCGGCATTATCGGCAAAACCGGGATTCATTACATCGATGTTGATTGCATTCACCAAATGTCCATCGGCATATTCGGCAGGAGTACGTACATCAATCAATTGCACATCGGGTTCCTGGATGGCAGTGTTGAATTCACTAACTGTCATCGACTGGAAATCGTTTTTTTTCTGCGTGCTGAAAAGCGCTGCAAGTAAAACTGCTATAGACATAATAAAAAGTTTCATGGGTAATTACGTTTGGCTTCGTTAAGATTCGTCCTATTTCAAAAGGAGAAAGCAGAGAGAATTGTTCAGCAGATCTTGTTAAAACTGGTTATCTATATTTAGAAACAGATGGGTTGGCAGGTTGTCAACTCGTTGTCGAGATTATAATAGCTGAAATAAACCACCACTTCATTATCGTGCTGAAGATATTTCTTTAAAGGGATAGAAGCATAGGCACGACGGCTGAATGATGTCGGGTCTTCGTTGGCATTGTGGTAAAGTAGCAGCCTTACTTCCGTTTGTCCGCCGTCATTGATTTCTACCGATTCCTCTACGACATGAATGGAATGCCTGCCCGATTGCATCTTGATAGAAAGCACCAGGTTCAGGAACTCATTGCCCTTCGAAATACTCAACAAGCTCAATGGGTCGGTTTTGATGCCATCTTCGAATGCTGCATCGGTTGCAGGAACAGGCTCCGGGGCAAGTACCTGAGCAAGTGCATAGATCTCGGCCTCATTGTTTCCTTTCTCTTCGTAATTGGAGATGATACGAATCACCGTGTCGGCTTTTAGAGTCGTATTGGTACGGTCGGCAATAACAGTGACAATACGATTATCGTCGCTCAGGAATTGAGTGATCTTGCCGTTACCATCGGTTGTAGCCGACATGAACTCCAACTTCACCGAAGGGTATACATATGTATCATCCTTACACCCCGAAAGGCATAAGGAGATGATAACTAATGATAATATGAGGAGTGATTTTAAGCCGGTTCGCATGCAATTAAATGGTTGATTAGCGGATTTGCATACATGGTAAGTATCTTTTCGTAAAGATAGGGTACATCTTTATTCGGAAGATCAATCTTATCTAACTGACCGGCAACGTACTCTTCGAACTCTGTTTTCTCATCAGAAGAATAGTGGCTTGCAAAACGGTCTTCACCTTTCAGAAGATCATAGGCCACATAATTTCCAGGATAAATACGATAGTTCTGATGAATACATTTATCTATTTCTTTTGCAATAGTTGCGTAAAGATCAGTCTTAGGCATAGCAGGGTCGAGCGATGCAAGAAAATCATTCAGGCTTGCTGACATTTGGAAGTGAATTTTTCCCTTTTGGCCTTCGATACCCATTGCCATACTCTTCATATCATCCTGAGTAGTCTTTTTATATTCAGGGTTATCGCGCTTTAACTGGAATTCCTGAGCTTTGAGGTAATCACAGGGATCATATTCGTACGATATAGTCAAAGGCACGATGTTCATCTCTTTCAGACTTTCGATAATGCTGCCTTCGCCACCCATTGCAATCATCTTCAACACACTCTCCTGAGTTATATCATTCGAGTCTTTGGCGCGGCCTTCGCGTTGTGCAATCCATATAGATTGTTTCTTCTCTGTAATGGCATAGTGCATATAACGCGACATTCTTTCAGATGATTCAAGCATCTGGCGCATAGTTAATGCACGCTGCACGATAAACGATTTATTGATACGTACAAACTTCTTGATCCATGGATGAATAAGCAAGTTATCACCAATAGCAATCTCAACTCCCTGAAGATGGATACGCATAAGTGCCAGCGAAAGGAAGCCCGAATCAAGAGTGATGTCTCTGTGATTTGATATATAGGTAAATGCCAGCGTAGGATCGGGAAGTGCCGACATATCAAGGGTAATTCCACCGGAGGTCTTATCTGCCTGGTTGGTCAGGGCATCATAACACAGTGAACGTTGAAATTCATTTGTAGTTTTACAGCTGCGCATCTTTGCAGCTATAAGATCAAAGGGTACATGCGGCAAAACTGTATTAACAGCTTTTACAAAGGCCGGGTCTGCAATCAATTCCTCGACTGCCTTGGGCAATTCTTCGTCGTTATAAGGACGAATATCGTCAAACTCTTTTGTATCCATAAATTCTTTAAACTATACCTTTAGGCTTATTATATATCTTTAAAACGTTAGATCTTTTCGTTTAATGCATTCTCAATGATATCGGTCATCACATTTTTGATGTCCAGTCCGGCAGCACGTACCTGTTGCGGAATAAAGCTTGTTGCTGTCATTCCCGGTGTGGTATTGACCTCTAACAGGTTAATCTTATCGCCTGCACTGATGATGTAATCCACACGGATGATGCCTTTGCAATTCAGGATATCATAGATGGCCGAAGTCAGTGTCTGAACGCGTTCTGTCAACTTATCGGAGATGCGGGCAGGGGTGATTTCTTCTACCTGACCGTTGTATTTGGCGTCATAGTCGAAGAACTCATTGGTTGTTACCACCTCTGTAATCGGAAAGACCACCGATTTCTCTTTAGTCTTGTAGCAACCGCAGGTAATTTCGGTTCCTTCCATAAAGGCTTCGATCATCACTTCATCTGCTTCGCTAAAAGCTTTAACAATTGCCGGCTCTATTTGTTCCGATGTTTTTACTTTAGTAACGCCGAAACTGGAACCTCCAAGGTTCGGTTTGATAAAGCAAGGCAGACCGATTTTCTCTATCACATCCTCGTTGCTGATGCTTTGTCCTTTGCGCAGGGCAAGCGATTCTGCCACACGCATACCGAATCCTTTCAGATACTGGCTGCAGGCAAACTTGTCATAAGTAAGTGCCGCGGCCAGAACACCACAGCAAGAGTAAGGCAGGCGAATCAGATCGAAATATCCTTGCAGTCTGCCGTCTTCTCCAGGTGTGCCATGAATGGTGATATAAGCAAAGTCGAACTTTACCTTTTCCGCACCATTCATAAAGCTGAAGTCATTGCGGTCGATGCTTGCCATGCCGCCTTCGGGTAGTTGTACTTCCCAGCGGAGACCTTCCATCTCGACGATATATAAGTTGTAGCGTTCTTTATCTATAAAGGAGTAAATGCCTTGCGCACTGCGTTTCGACACTTCGATTTCAGAGGTATCACCTCCGGCTATAATAGCTATATTGCGTTTCATTACAAATCTCTGTTACTGATATATGTTCTCCATCTGTCGGTCAGCTGCACCATGTCGTCGGGGAGGGGAGCAGTGAAATGCATCTCTTCGCCGGTAACGGGATGTATAAATCCAAGCGTCATGGCATGCAGCGCCTGGCGCGGACAGATTTCGAAACAGTTGTTTACAAATTGTTTATACTTACTAAAGTGGGTTCCTTTCAGAATCTCGTGACCACCGTACCGCTCATCATTGAACAGCGTATGACCGATGTGCTTCATATGTACACGGATCTGGTGCGTGCGGCCGGTTTCGAGAATACACTCTACCAGTGTGACATAACCCAGACGTTCCACCACTCTGTAATGCGTCACGGCGTGTTTCCCCATTTCAGGGTCAGCCATTACTGCCATCTGCATACGGTCTTTGGGGTTGCGGGCAATACTGCCTACAATCGTACCTTCATCTTCCTGAATATTACCCCACACCAGTGCACGATATCTTCGTTTGGTCGTTTTGTTGAAGAACTGAGCGCCCAAATGTGTCTTGGCATCGGGAGTTTTGGCAATCACCAGCAAACCCGATGTATCTTTATCGATACGATGCACCAGTCCCACCTGCGGATCGTTGGCGTCATAGTTCGGGTTATCTTTCAGATGCCAGGCCAGTGCGTTGACCAGCGTGCCGGTATAGTTGCCATGGCCGGGATGCACCACCAGTCCGGGCGGTTTGTTTACCACCATCAGGTATTCATCCTCGTAAACCACTTCAATCGGAATATCTTCGGGAATAATTTCGTTTTCGTAGCGGGGGCGATCCATCACGATGGTAATTACATCGAGGGGCTTCACCTTATAGTTGCTCTTCACCGCCTTGCCGTTTACCATGACACAACCATTATCGGCTGCTTTCTGTATACGGTTGCGCGAAGCATTCGTCAGTCTGTCGAACAGATACTTATCAATGCGGAGCTGTTTTTGTCCTTTATCGGCTACTACACGGAAATGCTCATACATCTGCGCTTCCGCCTCTTCGCCCACAGGTTCGATATCGTCTGTCAGATCGAGATCATCCTGCAAATCTTCGGGGTCAAGATAGATTTCTTCCATTAAAACCAGTCTTCGTGAACAGTTTGCGTATCATTAGCCTTTTCATTTGGCTCAACCTCAGATAACTCATTGCCCAACGAGTCGGTGTCAAGCTCGAGTGAGTCTTCGGGGAGCTCTTTTTCGCCACTACCTACCATTAAAGTCAGGGTAGCGCCGATAGGTACTTTTTCGCCTAAAAGCAATTCACGGTCGTTATACTTTACACCATACACCCAGTCACGTTCACCCGGTATCAGCTCGTTTTCGGTAAGCTTAAAACCGGTGGCACTCATCAGAGCACGTGCCTGACGGGCCGAACTGTTGTCTATCACATCGGGTAGTGAAACCAGTGGAATGTTATTGGTATTGATGGTGATGTATATTGTACGACCCTCTTTTACTTTGGAGCCTGCCGGTGGGTTTACATCGAGAATGATGCCACCCTCACGATCTCTTACATAGATCGAATCGGATACAACCCCTTCGAGCCCGTTTTGTTTCAGCTGTTTCAACCCTTGTGCCAGCGTCATGTCTTCTACAACAGGTACTGTCACTGCTTCACCGTGGCGGGTGTAATAATCCAGCCACTTCATAATGATGAAAACCAATACACCGGCTACGACAAATGCCGATATGATGTTCAATAGGATGTATGATCTTGTTTTCAAATGAAATAATTTTTGAACGTTAATTTGCTTCAAAGATACTACAAATTAGCTAATAGATATAAACAGAAAGAGGAATTTGTTACTAAACAAGCATCTGTAAAACAAGTATGGCGTATTTCTAACTCATGTATGCAGTATGTTATCCGACTGATAATTGACCTCTTTTTTGTTATCGTTTTTAATAATATGCCTCTTTATCATTTTTTTTACATTCGAAAAGTTAATTGTCAGGAGAAAATGCTTTTCTTTGTTCTTACTATAAACGATTGAATATAACTTAATTAATCTAACCATATGAAGCGAAACTGCAAACTACTGCTATTCTTTGTGATTGTTGTTATTTCAGGTACACCACTTTTTGCCCAGTCTTACGATGCTTTATGGAAGAAAGCCGAAGCTGCCGAAAAGAAAGGTTTGCCACAGACACGATTAGAAATCACTGAGCAGATTTACGACAAAGCGAAGGCAGAGAACAATATGCCCGAAATGTTGAGGGCGATTAGCGGGTTGACTGATATCGTCTATATGAAGAAATGGGACTGGGAGAAAACCGTTGATTATGCACTCAATGAACTGCGTCCGCTGCTGCAACAGACTACCGATGAGGCCGATCGCGCAGTAATTCACTCGCTCATGGCTTCTACTTATGCCACCTTTTTTAGCAACAATCAATATGATATCGTCAGAAACAATATTGTGACTGACAGTATGGAAACAAACTTACTGAAATGGCTGCCCAATCAGTGTGTTGTTCCGGTGATTAATAATGTCAATGCATCATTGCAAAA
>CAMTOS010000145.1 GCA_947074195.1 uncultured Bacteroides sp. | reverse complement strand
ATATTTATTGTTTTTCGATAAATTATTATCGTTTTTCTTTGGTAGTTAAAAAATAATATATTCCTTTGTATATCGATAAACGATAAAAACAGAATACTAACCTCTTAAAATAAATCGGTATGAGACCTCCTGTGTTGAGCATTTCGTTAATAGTAATCGCCATTTCAATGGCAGCACTATTTGTTTTCAGCCTGTTTACACCTAAACAGAAGAGCAATAACTCGACAAAACGTCAGCAAGTACAACATGAGAAAGCAGAGATTACTTGTATGAATGCAAGCATCATTGACAGTACATTCTTATTCGTTACTGCATGAGACAAGCCCTCAAAGTTCTCCTTTTCTACTTTCTTTTCCTACAAATCTTAGCCCCCGTTATATTTGCCTTTATCTGGATGATCTATTCTATAGCAACTACCCGCAGCTTTGATTTAGATGCACCCGTAGGTTTTTCAATGATCACCGGTCAGTATATCGGTATGGGAATGATGATGATGTATCTCTGGAGAAAAGGATATTTCAGAAATCACCTGATGACTGAAAAGCCGGTAAGTATCAATACAAACTTCATCTGCCTTTTGATGGCCGTGGCTACCATTTGGCTTACCAGCATCATCAATATCTATCTGGACTGGATCCCCGACCTTTTAGAAACCAAATACGATTTCTTATTAGATAGCTGGGCAGGTATATTGTGTGTAGCAGTTGCCGGGCCAATTGTCGAAGAAGTAGTATTTCGCGGAGCCATTACAAGAGCTTTGCTTAAAGAATATTCTCCACGCAAAGCCATATTAATATCGGCAGCTATATTCGGTGTTTTCCATATCAACCCGGCACAAATCATTCCTGCATTCCTGATGGGTATCGTCTTTGCCTGGGTCTACTATAAAACCGACAGCATTATTCCTTGCTGCCTGATGCACATCCTGAACAATGCCTTTGCTGTGTTTATGATGAAAAACTATCCAGATGTAGATGAACCTACAGAGTTAATGAGTGGATTGGCTTTTGCCATCGTAACAGTTGTTATGGTCATCCTCTTTATCTATATGCTCAAGCTATTTAATAAAAGGAATAAAGCCATCAACTGGCAAGTTCCTGCAATAGATAATGAATTAAATAATCTACAAAACTCATGAAAAAACGATTAAGATTTCTCAGCGCATTATTATGCTTCATCTTAGGTGCCTGTATTATACAACCTCTTCAAATGAAGTATACATCAAGTTTCGGCTATTCAGAAGCAAATGAAATTGCAAGCAATATCTTCAGCTTTCCGGGAATGTGTTGGTATCTTTCCAAAACAACAATTTTCCTGGCTATCTTCTGGCTATGCCGCATAGCAGGACAAATTGAAAAGATGAATATTTTTTGCTGGAAAAATGTGAGCCTCCTTAGATGGATCGGACGTTTCCTCATGATCAGCTTCATACTTTCAACTGTACCTGTTATCACAGAAGCTTATTTAGTAAAAGAAATATCCGGATCATCTATTCCAATCTCTTCCATATATTCCGCATTTCCAAATATGATTTTACTGTTAAGCATCCTCTCCTACATCATTGCCGAAATTTTCGCTTTGGGGCTGAGAATTCAGGAAGAACAGGAATTGACTGTATAAAAGACTTATTTATAACTATACAACACATGAAAAGAAGACTAAACATACTTTGCGTACTTGTGATATTGGTATTATCCTATTCAGTATTCCAGAATATCTATAATAACAGCGGAGCCTTTGTTGATGGCGTTAAAGCCGGCTGGGAAGCTGCGGATAATTCAACTGAATTTAGTACTGTGCCTGAATATTTAGGTGGGGCAACCCTTATCCCCGATAATTTCGCTATAATGACTGATAGCATCTTCAATGAGAAAACAGGAAAATATACGAAAGCACATATTCACGAAGTTACGGTAGCACTTGATCAAAAGTCTAACACACTATACAATGTTGCAATCATTGCTTATTTTCTTGAACAAATTGCACTTATTCTCGCTATCATATGGTTTATCAAGGTCATTATACAGATTAATAAAGCGCATATATTCTCCTGGAAGAATGTGAAACTTTTAAGAAAGCTTGGGTGGGTGCTTATCATTAATTTTGTATTATCGGTGATCCCAATCATCTCCAATGCAATAGATGTTTTAAATGGGTTCTCAACACCCGGATATAAAATTTACCTGTATGACACAGTTTCATACCTGACATTAACGCTGGGACTTGTTACTCTAATCATTGCCGAAGCCTTTGCTATGGGATTAAGACTTCAGGAAGAGCAGGAATTAACCATTTAATCTGAACCGTAAAAACCCTCAAACCCTATGGCAATTATAGTAAACTTAGATATAATGATGGCGCGACGCAAAATATCGCTGGGCGATCTTGCAGAACGTATCGACATCACCCCTGCCAATTTATCGATATTAAAGACAGGTAAGGCAAAGGCAATACGCTTCTCTACACTGGAGGCGATCTGCGAAATATTAGAGTGTCAGCCGGGAGATATTCTCGAATTCAAACCGGATGATGAATAGAACATTTATAAACCACATATAAACAGAAAAGGGTTGAACCGCACATCACGGATTCAACCCTTTTCTGTTTTATATCGATTACTACTAAAAGTAGTTTATGCTTTGAATTTGGTTATCACATCGCCTTTGTTCAACAATGGTACATTGCGCTGGTAGAAGAACATGAAGTAGAAACCTACAATCACGAACGGAACGCTTAACCATTGTCCCATATTGAATGTCATCTGATCTTCGAATGCCACCTGATTCTCTTTGATGAACTCCACACAGATGCGGAAAAGGAAGATGAAACCGATACACATACCAAAAATGAAACCACGGTGCAGGTCTTTTGCGCGATACTTATATAAGTAGAGCATTACAAAGAACAACAGAATATAGAATATTGCTTCATATAACTGCGCCGGATGGCGTGGTTGCATATCTACACTCTCGAACACAAAGGCCCAGGGTACATTAGTTGGCAAGCCGATAATCTCCGAGTTCATCAGGTTGGCCAAACGGATAAAACCTGCGGTTAGCGGAGTGGTTAGCGATATGATATCGAACACATCGATGCAATTCATCTTCATGCGGCGGCTGTATAGCCAGAGTGCAATAATCAGACCTATGGTACCACCGTGACTTGCCAATCCTTCGTAACCGGTAAACTTCCAGTCACCACCGGGCAAGAACTTCACCGGCAGAATCATTTCCCAGGGATGCGCCAGATAATAATCGGGCTGATAGAACAAGCAATGTCCTAAACGGGCTCCGATAATGATACCAAAGAAGCAGTAAAAGAACAACGGTTCGAATACTTTTTCGGGTATCTTCTTGTCGCGAAACTCCCAGTGCACAATATAGTAGGCAAAAGCCAGACCAATGCACCAAAGCAAACCATAGTAGCGAACGGAAATGCCGAAGAGATTGAATAACTCAACATTCGGGTTCCAGTTGATGTAAAGCAATAATGTGTTCATAAGAGATTGTGTTTATTTGATTGAGTGATTATACGTTGAAACGGAAGTGCATGATATCACCATCCTGAACGATATATTCTTTTCCTTCAACACTCAGTTTACCCGCTTCTTTAACAGCAGCTTCAGAACCATAGTTAATGAAGTCTTCATATTTAATCACTTCTGCACGGATAAAGCCTTTTTCGAAATCGGTATGGATTACACCTGCACACTGAGGAGCTTTCCAGCCTTTTTCGTAAGTCCATGCACGAACTTCCTGAACACCTGCCGTGAAGTAAGTTTCAAGGTTAAGCAATGCATAAGCAGAACGAATCAGACGAGCTACACCCGATTCCTGCAAGCCCACTTCTTCAAGAAACATCTGACGGTCTTCATAAGTTTCCAGTTCGGCAATATCAGATTCAGTCTTTACCGCCAATACAAGAATTTCTGCATTCTCGTCTTTAGTAGCTTCGCGAACCATCTCTACGTATTTATTGCCATTCACAGCGCTGCTTTCGTCCACGTTGCAAACATACATCACCGGTTTAGAAGTCAGCAGGAAAAGTTCATGCGCAATCTTCTGTTCGTCTTTGCTGTCGAACTCTACCGTACGTGCAGATTTACCCTGCAACAAAGCCTCTTTATATTTCAAAAGAATATCGTAAGTCTGTTTTGCTACTTTATCACCACCAGTCTGTGCCTGTTTCTGCACTTTCTGAAGACGCGCTTCGATAGTTTCGAGGTCTTTCAGCTGCAATTCGAAATCGATGATCTCCTTATCGCGAACCGGATTAACGCTACCATCTACGTGAGTCACGTTTTCATCATCGAAACAACGAAGAACATGAAGAATCGCATCAGTTTCGCGAATGTTAGCAAGGAATTTATTACCCAAACCTTCGCCCTTACTTGCTCCTTTTACCAGACCAGCAATATCTACAATCTCTACAGTTGTAGGCAAAATGCGTTGTGGTTTTACCAGCTCGGCAAGTTTGTTCAGACGCTCATCAGGAACAGTGATTACACCAACGTTTGGTTCGATAGTACAGAAAGGGAAATTAGCCGCCTGCGCTTTAGCGTTAGACAGACAGTTGAAAAGTGTCGACTTACCCACGTTTGGGAGTCCGACTATGCCACATTGTAATGCCATAAATTTTTATGAAATTCTATTGTAATTATCAGATTATTAATTCAGTAGAAAAGCCGATCATCATCTGCTTTTGCTCTCTTTTTCAGCCGCAAAGATACGGATTATAATCTGAACCCGAAAAGATTAGACTTTTATTCACTTTTTTGTTAAGAGAATGATAAATGATTTAACTCTAATTCTTCTACATTAATTCAGACATAAAACATTCAAAGAATTAATTGTGTTATTATAATGCATTTTTAAAAGGATAAAGTGATTAATAATCATTATATCCAATACTATTATTTACTTAATTAAAAACTTAAAACTATGATTAATGGATTTATTGTAGCAACCACACTTGAAGGAGCAAAAATCTTGATTCAGGTAAAAAGTATTTTTAGTATTAAAGCTCAAGGAGATGGATGTTTAATTCAGAGTATTGGTGCTGGTGAAAATCATGTAGCATTAAAAGAATCTCTTGCAGATATTATAGAGAAAATTGACGGAAAGAAATAATTCCGGCAAGTCTTTCTTTACTACTTTATTATATAAAGAGGAGACTAACCCCTCTTTATATAATATTACACCATTAAATAATAAGAAATCATTCGGTTTTAATCATGTAATTTAAAATTGTAATATCCCGGTGGATATTATATGACAAACCAATTACAATTATTAAAAAACCTTTCGCAAACGTTGCAGATTGACAACAGAATTGACCTATATCAAAAAGTATGTTAGTAGTCATAAGTTTTTTCTGACATAATTTGCCAATATGGAAACAATACGTAACTTTGTAATGTGTTTTTCATAGTATTAGATTTAAGGTTAACAAAGGTTGGAGTCAGGCGTGACTCCTTTTTTTTTGCCCAAAAATCTGTCCTCTTTCCCTCATCTGCTGAAATTTGTTACATTTTTATTTCATTTCCCTTCAAATTTTCTGATTTATTGCATATTCATTCATAAATAATATATATTTTTGAGCTGTGAAAACATATAAAGTGTTATATGACAATGAAAAAACGTGAATACCATACTTAATTATCTAACCGAAACATCTATTGAAGTATTAATCTATCTCTTCACTATCTGTTTCATAATTTTTTAGTTTATGAAAAGAACATTATCTACCTTTCTAAGTTTGTTAATGCTTTTATGCATTGTTCCCACAACTACGTTTGCTGAGACAACAGGCACTCAGACAGTAACTACCAATTTTGCGATTACAACCAATTTAACCGGCGTATTTAAAGGGTACGGCGAAATGGAAATCACCGGCAAGGTGCGTAACAGAACATCGGCTCCAATTACTGGCTTTACTGTTGGATGGAGTTATGATGGCTATGAATACAGACAGGAATTTCCGGATGTAACGCTTCAGCCAGGTATAAACTATAATTATACTCTTGATGAAAAACTGGCTATTGCACGCAATCAAACACTGATTTACACTGTTTTTGTAGAAAAAGATGATGCAAGAACTGAAACACAGGGTACTGTAACAGCTTATGTACAGAAAGTTGTTGGCGAAGAGCTGACAGGTACATGGTGCGGATGGTGTCCACGTGGCGCTGTGGCACTGGAAAACATGAGAAACAAATATCCTGATACATTTATCGGTATTGCAGTTCATGGTGGTGACGTGATGCAGTATTCTCCTTATCAAAGTGCTATTACAGCATTTACCGGTACTGGTTATCCGGGATCTACTACAAACCGTGACGCGTCAACATCGGGTGACCCAAGTAGTTTCGAAAGCCATTATCTTACACAGTATGCTAAACCGCTTACATGTGGTGTTGAAACTGAAGGAACTTACGACCCTGAAACAAAAGAGGTAACTGCAAAAGGTAAAATCTACTTTGCTACAAATTACAACAATCTTGATTATCGCTTCTCTTATATCATTATTGAAAACAATATTAATGTACCGGGCAACAGCTCATACAACCAGACAAACTACTATGCCGGTGGTGGCAATGGAGCAATGGGTGGCTATGAAAGCAAACCAAACCCAGTACCTGCTGCAGATATGCATTATCAGGAAGTAGCAAGATATATTGGTGGTGCATTCAGCGGTATCGCAGAAAGTATCCCTGCCAATGTTGAAGCATTTACCGAATATGAACATACATTCAATTTTACTCTGCCTACTTCTATCCTTAATTATGACGAATTAGAACTGGTAATGATTGTAATTGATGGTAAAACAAATAAGATCATTAATGCTGATAAAGTTGAATTAGAAGCTGCAACTCCTGCATCAATCAGAGATATGAAAGATAAACCAGAAGTTTCTATCATTGTTGACAATGGTAACATCTATTTCGAATCATCTGCACTTATCGAAAAAGTATCTATCGTTGGTGTTGATGGCCGCATGATCAATTCTGTAAAGGTTGATTCACAGAATAGTTGTACATTAGCAACTCCGGGCATGAAAGGTATCTATATCGTTCAGGCTCAGATTGGCAAGAAGATTTATAGCTACAAAGTTTCTTTGTAATTCCGCTATAATAAAGAACAGAAGACCGGTTAACAGCCGGTCTTTTTTTGACCCATATCAATTGAAGTGTAAATCTTACACATATAAATGCTAATCTATGTTATAAAACATCTTTTCAAAGTTGTATAATTTGCAAATTCAGCAGAAACACCTACCTTTGCAATGTGTTTTTCATAGTATTAGATTTAAGGTTAACAAAGGTTGGAGTCA
>CAMTOS010000144.1 GCA_947074195.1 uncultured Bacteroides sp. | reverse complement strand
CGCTGACATCGGACGAGCGTCATCAGTATGAATATTACTTAAAGACGTTCAGAGACTATAACAGATTAAGATAACAAACGATATATATGAAAAAAATCAACTTATTGCATGGACTTGTTTTACTCCTGATGATGACCGGCAGTATCACTGCCACGGCGCAATCTGTCTTTAAGCAAATGCGCGGTTACTACGGGTTGCGAGGCAATGTGAAGGCAATGATACAGACCGCGCATGAGCCGAAGATGGCCGGCGGAGAGATGGTGAGCATCGGCAAGGCAAAGGCAGTTTCGCCCTATAGCTACTGGGCAACGTTCAGTCCGCAGGGGTGGATCATCGAGTCGTCCGACATTAATCCGCTGGGGGGAAGCTCGCAACGCACTACCTTTAAATACGGTCACAACCTGAAGCTGAGCAAATCGATTACTACTTTTTATAATATGCAGGACGAAGAGCTGAACCGTCTGGAGGTGAGTTTCAACGATGAAGGGAATCCGGCAGAAGAGCGTCGTTATATGTATGGCATCGTTACCGATAAAGTGCTTTACGAATATAATGCCGACGGGTTGCTGACGAAGATCATCGAGCCCAACAAGATGGGTCGTGGTTACCAGTCGACTGTAATTGCCTACGATGGCATCAATCCTTCGGATATTCGCGAGCAGAAACAGAATGGCGGAGTGAAGGCGCAGTATGAATATCGCTACAATACCGATGGAAGCTTGTACAATACAGTGAGCGACAACATTGCCTCAACAACAGCCGCTTATACTTATAATGACCTGGGCGATGTGATTACATCGAGCCACGGTAACCTCAATGCCGGCGAACTCGTTGCTACTTATTGCCCTGCGGCCTTTCGCCCCAATGCACTGAATATCCATGCCGATGCGCGTTCTTATCAGTACGAATATGATGCTAATGGCAACTGGACACAATGCACTATTCTTAAAAACGGGAAGCCCGATATGGTACTGAAACGTGAAATAGAATATTACGAATAAGCAGATCGTCTGTCCTTATTTTTCAAAAGATATGCCTCTGCTTTGCCGGAGGCTTTTTTTATATAGTAGTTCCTCGCACAGAAGCACGGCTCTATCTTTATCGGCAAAAAGAGAAACCATTTAAATCAACTTATAGTTAACATATGTTATTTATGTCCGCTCACAACTTTTCACAAGCCGATATATGCAAAAAGAGAAAGCCGACATTAAACAATATTTAGAGATCTTTTGTTATCTTATATGCTATGCTGACGAAAAGATAACATATCTAAAACACAACATACAGAAAAGTCAACTATTTTTTATTTAAAAGTATAGGAAAAAGATGAAAACAATAGGTTTTTTATTTGTACTGGTTTTATTTTCGCTTCTTAATGGATGCAATACATCACAAAAGAAGCATACCGACTTAGATGACTATAACCTTAAAGGCAAAGTAATGTCGGTGACGCAGGAGACTTATACCGTGAATAATGATAATGGTGTACTGCGCAAAGGCCAGCCCATTCACAATATCTACAATACCAAGACCGAATTATATTTTAACCGCGAGGGTTTTCTCGAGGGCAAAGTGGTGATGCTTCCGGGCAATGAGGTGATCTCGAAGACCATCAGCATGTTTAACCCCGAGGGCAGAACCGAGGCCATTTATATACTCAACGGAGAAGGCGAGCCGCTGAGCTCATCGAAATATATCTATGGCGATAAAGGCGATGTAAAAGAAATCGAGGTCTTCGGGGCCGATAAGAAACTGCAGGAGACCAAAGCATATATCTATGATGACAGTAACTTCCTGACCGGCATCGATATTACCGCTGCCAATGGGGTGATGATAGAGAAATACGTGATTACCAATGATAAAAAAGGTAACCCTACTCAGCAGATTTGCTATGACGCGGTTGATAATATGTTATCGAAAACGGTTTACAAACGCGATCGTTCGGGCAAGATCACATCGATTTGTACGTACAATGGTGGCGGACAACTGCTGATGACCGAGAGTTTTAATCAGCAGGGCGATGAGATTTCATGGGAAGGCGAAGGGCGCGAAGAGACCTATTCGTACACGTACGACCATTATGGCAACTGGAGCGAAAAAACACTTTTCGAGAACGGAGAACCTAAATTCCTCACCGAACGCCAGATTCAGTATTATTAAAAATCCATACTTTCTTAACGCTTGATGCAACTGGTATGTCCCGGCTTCAAGATGCTGAAAAACAGAACACTGTCTATCCTGTTTTTCAGATTCGTCATGCCCTGAAGCCACAAATAGCTGTTTTTCAACACTTAAAAGAAAATAATATTCTAAAATATTTGCACACCTTTCAATTTTTGCAGAACTTTACATTCGATTACGTCTGCCAACTTCGAAGTAGTGCTTCGATGACAGCATGCAGAGTAAGGTTCAATAGGATATGACGAAACGCATAGGTGCATTATTGCTGGTAGTACAACTTTTTCTCTTTAGTTGCAATCCAACCGGCGAAACTCAGGCAGAGCCGGGTCAGAACGACCTGCTGGCCTACGAACTTAAAGGAAACGTAAAAGAGGTAAAAGAGAGTCATTACGAGGCTACAAACCTGAATGACAATATAGAAAAAGGAAACCTCATTGAAGTACTGGTCCGTAATTTCACTCCCGAAGGGCTTCTGATAGAAGAAGCGACCTACAACGCGGAGGGAGATATGGAAGAACGCATCGTAAACTTTTGGAACGATAGTTACAGCGTACTGCATGGTACCATCGTTTACGACAGCGACAACAATATGATGAAAACCATCTCTTACGAGTATGACAGTATAGGCAATCTCGTAAGTAACACCCAATTTGACAGTTACAACAAACGACTGTTGCAAATCACAAACTTTTACGACGAGAACAACTACCTCACGCAGTCCAACGATTATACCGGAACCGGATATCTGGGCAGCTGGAAAATCTTTACTAACGACGAAATGGGGCGCCTGCTCGAAGAATATTCTTTCGAAGGCACCGGCGAGCTTGTTTCTTACTACATTCTGGATCGCGACGAAAACGGCAATATTATCGAAGGCGTCACTTACGACAGTGAAGGCACTCCGCAATATTCGCATACCAATGAATACGATCAGCATGGCAACCTCACCGCATGGGTGGGTACCAGCGAACGGGAGTTGTACAACTATGAATACGATAGCCTCAACAACTGGATTCGCAAGGAAGTTTGCCTGTTCTCCAGCAACACCCGTTTCATCATCGAACGCGAAATCTACTATTACTAAATTCTGAAACCTTCGCTTTTTCAGATACGATATCTGCTGAAAACATACAGGCACAGAGATACAAGGTTCTATTTCGACCTTATTAAGACACGGAAATTCTCATGCCAACGACGCAGATAAAGCGGACGAAGCGGACTTTTTTATCAATCGTATTTCTGTCGGGCCGAAGATTCTAATCCAGGCATCGATTTACTACGATCAACTTCGGAATTAAGAGCATCATTGTGTCTCTGTGTTTCTGTGCTTTTATGTTTTAATCAGATATATCAGACAGCCGGCAGGTTAATAATACCTGCCGGCTGTTTTCATTTAAAAAATATTTGTCTTTTAAATCTCCCCCAAAAAGAGGTAAAACTTTAACTCCTCATTATCAATACGATATCTTTTTATTTAAAAATAATTGTATTAAATGTGTAAAAAGGCTTGTTTCGTAAAGCATTTACTCCGTATATTTGTGACACAATAAAGCGATATTTGATTTCATTTAGCTATTTATTTGCAATTATGAAAAATATACATCGCTCTATGAAACACAATTACCTTACATAAAGACACACAGCGATAGCTAACCAACCTATTAACCAGCGCTTCCCGACGTGTCGGGGAGCGTTAATCAATCCGCTGGCAAACTATCGGCAACACACATACAATATTTAAATAAGAAGAAAAACATTATAATTAAAATAATTTACACATAAACCAGTATTTAAAACTAAATTCTTTATGAAAAAATGCACAAACACGGATTTGGTACTTTGTAGCCAATGTGGTGAACAGCTTCAGGCAGATGCTTTTTATTACAGTAAGAAACGCGGCAGAGACCGCTATTGTAAACAATGCCGCCGCAAACGCAGTCGTAAGAATTACGCAGCGCAGGCAGCAGAGAATTATGAAAGGCCCAGACACTATCAGGTCATTACCGAAATTGCTGATCCGGTATTGCGCCATGCGCTCATTAAGAATGCGCTAAGAATTGTCGCCGAAAGCTGTGAACGTAAACGCAAGAGACTCATAGATCTTGAAGCGGTTTAATATTTTTTATTTGATTTTCGCACAAACACAAAATCTGTAGCCCTGTTTGCCCTTTAGTGGCAGGCAGCTGGCACAGATAATCTCACTCCCCATCCCCCACTCTTTTTATCAACACAAATAAACCAAAATATCTTATGGCAAGAATTAAAAAGCAGGGACTCGACTATTTCCCTATGGACACCAATTTTATGGGCGATATCCGCTATCGTTACATCATGAAACAAGAAGGTGAAGGCGCCATCACGGTGCTCCTCGCTATCCAGTCGCACATCTATGGCAATGAAGGCTATTTTGTAAAGGTCGATAAAGGCTTTCTGCAGGGCATCGAAACGCTGATGTATCAAAAGAACCTCGAGGATATATTGCGCATCATCCGCGCTGCCGTAGATCAGGGATTGTACGATGAAGATATCTACAACCAGCATCAGGTACTTACCTCTACCGACATCCAACGCCAGTTTATGTTCAGTACACGTCGCCGCAACAAATCGGCTATCGTAGAAGATTATCGTCTGGTAACTGAAGAAGAAATTGCACCAAAAAGATCGGGCAGCAAGACGGTGGCAGCTGTACCGGAGGAAGAGGATGCCGATGAAATCATTACCCCTGAAATTCCTTTCGAAGAAAATATACTGACGACTGAACCCGAAATTCAATGCAGAATAGAAGATGATACGATAGCAGAGAAAGTGAACAATACTATCGATTTATTGGTCAAACAGTCGGAAACTGTATGCAAAAACGCAAAAAATGTCGACAAAAGTACACATAGCATAGCAAAGCATAGCATAGCACAGCATAATATCCCCCCTCTAAGTCCCCCCTCGGGGGAAGTTGAGAGTAGAGAGAATTCGCCTTCGGCTTTTAATAAGCAGGCTTCGCCCGAAAAATCATCTGCCAAGCCGGACAAGGTTATTGTGAAGCATTCCCGCCGTGGCGTCAAGACATGGACGCAGGAAGACATCGCCGCGCTACAACCCCCAAAAGACGGTGTTAACCGCAATTACGAAGGTCTGCTCAAAAACCTCGAACGCTTCAAAGTCCCGTTCGATCAACAAAACGCCATCATCCGTCTCAGTCATTTCGGCATGGTGGGTCATGCCGTGTGGAAGGGCATCTATACGCTGACCACCTGTAGCAACCTCAGTAAGATTCATTCGCCCGGCAAGCTCATTTTGAGCAAGATGTACGAGGAGAAATAGTGGGATTGTAGAGACGCAGCGTGCTGCGTCTGGAAACATAAATAACATCACTTCCTCACCATCACTTTGCCGGTTTGCGATGCCGTTGCCGTACGAACCTGCACCACATAGATGCCGCCGTCTACGCTCAGCGTCTGGCTATTATGATTCACACCTGACAGATGTGCCACTTTGCGGCCATTTACATCGTAAACGATGATTTCGTCTATCGGGTCATTGAAATCTGAAGTGACCCATATGCTTCCGCGTTCTACGGATGAAATGGTGATCGATTCTGTCAGATCAGCGGTACCGATTGATGTTTGGAACGTTAACAGGAAGCGGCCATTGGTCGACCCGGGGAGCATCAGCGTCATGTCTGTATCGATGGGCACTGAGGTATCGGTAAAGCTATCGTAAAGCGAAAGACCGGTGAAGTCGGCTGCATTGGTGAAACTTACTTCTACAGCCTCATCGCTGTTGCTGTAGATACCCAGGGGCACGGTAGTCACTCCACGCACGGTTTGAATCTGCATGGCTTGTTGCTGCCCGATGGTATAGATCAGCGGGAATTCGTCCCAGTTGGAATCAAACAGTGAAGGCAGGTTTTGCAACTCGCTTTCTGGCGCATATTCGCTGGCCACACGCAGGGCGGTGGTACCGGTTACTCCATTGCGCGAAGCTGTGATATAGAGTTCGTTTACATCAGAAGAAGCGCGGGTCAGTCCGGGGTGATCCGTCAACGGATCGGTCATCATGGCCGCCGTATATCTCACCTGCGGATTGGCTGTCTGCCCCTCTTTCAGTTCCACGAAAAAGCCCTGCATCGGTGCAACAGATAATGGGCCACCCGACTGTGAACGCATGGCCGAACCTCCTTCAATAATTGTACCACCCTGAATGCCGCCTATATCATCGGACATAAACCAGTATTTGCTCTCGAACATTGTATTTTCGGCAAAGAAGGCGCTCATTCCCAGGTGTGTCATAAACGGATTGGCCAGCAGATAAAGCTTGTTGCCCGTATCGCCATTGCCCACATTTACCTGTGTCAGATCGGCCACCACGGCATCGGTTGTAGTCAGCACATCGGAAGCCAAACGACCGTTGCCGCTGCGCAATGCACTGACATTCGTTTTATCGCCTGCATCGCTCTGCGAAGTTTCAGCCATATAGTAATCGAACTCCACATCGCCCTTTGGCAGACGGAAAGTCGATGTTTCGCCCTCACTCATCGGCACCGATTTGATGCTGAAACCTGTACCCGGCACATACTGCGCAGCTACATCATTGTACACGCTGCTCCACGAAGCCTTCACCGCTACATTGCGGCTGGTATTGGTCACCCCGGGATTGTTCGACTCATTATTGAAATCGATAACCATAGCCGATACTTTATCCCATCCACGCTGATAGACAGCCGGTGCAAAACGGTTATTATCGGTCATATTATAACAGATATTTCCGTAGGCATACGTATTCTGGAGGCCGTTTCTGCGCGTATACATATCGCCTGCCACAACACCGGTCATGGGTGTTCCCAACAGATACCAGCGTTTGGTATTGATGGTGAAATCCACTCGCGCCGTATCGTATTCCAGATAATGCGGATTCATGATCATGGCATCCGGTTTGAAGTAAACCTCTTCGGCCGTATTGCCATAGAAAGAGTGGAAAGGGTAATAATAGCGTTTATTATCACTATGCATCTCCTTTGGAGAAACAGAAAGTTCATACTGAATTCCATCGGTAGCTTTACCAATGCGTTCCTCGTCGATGCTTAGATCGAGCACATTGCCCGAGCCTTTGGTGCTCAGTACATCGGCCAGATAAGGCGAGGTATTATCGGGGGTATCG
>CAMTOS010000143.1 GCA_947074195.1 uncultured Bacteroides sp. | reverse complement strand
CTACAGCTGGTGTAACACGAGCTACTTGTCCTTTTAATATTTGAGTACCTTGTACACCAGTAATATTAAACTGCACATCATAGGGGTCTGTATAATCAGTAACCTCAGCGAATCCGGAGACGATTTTAGAACCTGAAAGATATAGGTCACAACGAAGTTTCAATACATTGTCAACGTCAGCTGCTGTAATAGTCTGCGAGTTTCCTATTCCAGCCATTTCAACTTCACCAGTTCCTAATAGCTTAGACCATTTAAATGTGAAACCGGTAAGATCTCCAACAGAAACACCATCTTTGTAAACAAGAGCAGTCAACTTCAACGTATCAGTTTCTGTATTAATCGCGAAATCGCTGTCGGTCGATATTACAAGATCGTACTGATTACCGGATGATTCTTCGATAATAACCTCTTTACTCAAATCAACAAATGGAAGTTGTTGCCCACCGAGCTCTACAGTACCAGATATTGTAATTAGGTCATTGTCATAGTTCGATAGAGGAACAAGATTCTTCATCACTCTAATTGCTGGGATATTATATGTTTGCCCACCAATAGTAGCTGGATAAGATAGACGCTTAAATACACCTGCCATCCCTGCAGTATTGCAAATTCCATCTGCACCAAATGTCAAAGGGACGTCATTATATTTAAAAACAGTTGTAGCGTCTGAAGGAATGGCAACCTCTCCTGTATCATTATATGTCAAGAATGGAAGAACGACTGGTCTTGAGTTCTCAGCCAAAGCCTCGAAGTCCGGAACGAAACGTTCTGTTCCTTTGGTGTAACGCTGAATAAGAGGTAAATTTTCTACTCTCACATAGCCATTAATGGTTGTCCCATTCAACAGGGCCGTAATATAAAATCCATTACTAACGTTCTGCATTGTTCACCTCCTCTTCTTTTTCTTCTGGTTGTTCTACTTGCTCCTCAGAATCACCGGGAATCAGTTCTGCATCTGTTCCTTGGCTATTTGAATCTTCAGAACCTTCATTACCTAACTCTTCATCCATTGGAATTTCAGGTGTAGGAACACTCTCGTTTTTTAAAGCCTTGACAGTTTCTGCAGATACAATATCTACTCCTGTAAAACCTGAGAGAGTTTTCATTGATCGCACTGGCACAATCGAGCGACCATCAGGTAAAGTTTCAGCATAAGGGAAAAGTCCTCTTTCCTCCAGCTGGTCTTTGGGAATTAAAATGTAACTCATATCTTATTTTTTAATGGTTCGTACTATTATAGCATTATCATTATTATCTACAATCCACTGGCCTTCGTTGTCAACAAGGACTGCATAGCAACCAAGTTCATAGACAATAGGATAGATTTCAAATCCTTTGACATTCGTAACACCAATTGCGTCCGATGTAGTTTTCAGATTGAACCCATGCCCAATCTGTACTGGAGTTGAACCAGTAGACGTTTGTTTTGCAAACCATATACACATATAGTTAAGCTCTGGATTGGATATTATCCCGGCATTGTCAGATAGTACACATTCACATTCTATCTCTTGATTCTTCCCAGGAGCAATATATTGCCCTTTGTGTACAATCATCCTACCTTGAGCTGTAGCTGGTAATGCCACATTAATAGTGGTTGTAGTTTGTATGTTATCCATTACAGGCTCAGTCGGTTTTGATTCTCCGGCAGCATAGTAAGCAGCTCTCACCTTAATAGTTAATTTATTGAATAGATTAGCATCTACTTCAATTGTTTTAGGAAGATATCCATCAATAGGATTAGTTAGCAGCCATAAATCCTCCTCACCAATAGGACGAAATCCTTTTGTGTCTAATACATAGTAAAAATAAACAGCATTGTTATCTGCAACTTCTTCCTTACCACTATACAATTGTGTAGTCAAAGAGACAACTCTACGACCTTGAATATTTTCTTGAAAACGTGTAGGGTCAACCGTAAATCCTGAAGGTTGATTTGTCTTTAAAGAATAAATAGATTCCTCGAAATAAGTAGTGCGAAGAGGAATGCTCCTTTCTACTTCTACAGTAGCATTCGTTCTTGTATCAGTAAAAAAGAATCTCGCATATAGTTCCATTGGTGAGTTCACATCAATATTCTTCTTAATCTTCAAAGAATATGCTGGACATCCTGTATCTCCAATAATAAATTCAGAGTTATTCGAAATAAGCGAGGCCAAAGAAGGTACTCCTGAATAATACTCTACACCAGTTAAAACTACTTCGCCTTGAGGCATAATACTATTAGGATCGTGAATAGATGCCCATGGCAATATGAGTAATGGAACGAGCTCACGATCATCTACATATATGCCATTATCTCGGTCATATACTTGTATCGGATTACCACTTAAAATTCTTATATCTGCGATAAAACTAAGTGGATCAACAGAAACGTGAAAAGGGATCTTCTGTATCTGCATATATTTATGAATTAAAATTTAATGTGTCAGTAATTTGTTTGTACTCACCTCCAATGGGTATATACATCGTACAAGTAAACTTCGTAGTTCGACGCTGGAGGAAATCTCTCCCCATATCTTTGTTGGCAGATTTTAAAACCAGTTTGTTTATGTCACCGTCTGTAATAGGTATCCAAGCGTTATCATCTGGGAGATTACCGGAATCACGAGTCCACTCCAAATCAAATCCTATTGTAGATAGAATATCTTGAGTTATATCGATATCGCCATAAAATAAGTTAGCAGTAACAACTGTATCTACGATGCCTCCAAAAAAACCGAATCTATCATCTTTAGCACTAAATCTAATATTATACTTACTGTTACCTTCAATAAGTCTCCAATCTGGAGAATTCCATTTAGGCTCAAGCTTTGTTTTATCCGTTAAGCATCCCCATTTGCAGCCTAAATGATAGACCGTATGTTGTTCGAGGATTTGATATCCAGTACCATTCGGAGATGTAGCCGATGATGTTATAAATCGATATGGAGTAGCACCATGAGCGACAGCAGTGTCCCACTCACCTCTCGGAACTTCCTTGGCAACAATAGTTCCATTGTAATCATATTGGTAGAAATTCTGAGCAACAATAGTTTGTGCCAATATACCCATATCATCTTCACCGATTGGAAGATGTTTAATTGCATCAATTTTAGGAAACCTTCCTATAGAAAGTGCATAGTTATGATCTTCAAGTACCGGTTTGAAAACGTTCTGTAGAAATCTTATAGCACCTTCACGGCTCGACAAATACCAATGATCGGCATCCGAGTTATGACTTCCATCAAGTGGAATGTCTGCAGATCCTCTCCGTGCTACTGCATAATTCTTGGCTGGTGGAAAATTAACTCCTCCAGGACACTCTGTATTTTGATATAATACAACTGTGATTGTATTATTATTGATATTCTTCGCTACAACACGCATCCACGAAGTATAGAATGTTGTACCACCCAAAAGAATATCATTGACTACTTGCTTTATGATATGATCAACTTTAAGAGAAGTGATATCAGCTTCTGTACGTTTCTCAAGTGTAAGTCTATATGACGAACCACCAAGATCTTCTACTGCAGTAACAAGACCTACGTCAGTAAACGAGTAGTCCGATGACATCAACTGAATCTCATTAATAATCATCGACAACACGGTAAGGTTATTTCTTACCTCTAAGTTTTCGAGTTGAGCACGTCCATCGGGGAATATACCAGCACCTTTTCCAGCAATAAGATCATCGATGAACTCACCGAATTTCAATAAATACTTAGTGCCATCCTCTTGGTCTTTTCGAAGATATTTATCTGTTGCTATATCTCCAGCCTTATCTGCATACCCGGCATTAATCTTCTTTCCTGATACAAGTAAGTAATCCGAAACATAAGATATAAGCTGGAGCAATTCCATGTTATCATGTGAATGGCCAACACCACCACCATTACCGTAATCTGTTGATAAGCGAGAAGCGATGAACTCAAGGAGTGATCCAGCTGTAGTTGCACCCCATGATGATGAGTAAGGATCTTGAACAGGAAATAATACCCCCCCAGAAAGAGGAGTTCTCGGAAACTCAACAATCCGAGGGGGTACTGTAAAAGAACCTACTGAAGGTATTACTATACTTAAATCACCATTTACTTCACTTCGAGGTATATTAAGAAAAGGAGTGGCTTCTGCAAAAGAGTAAGTGAATTGATAATTGCTTGGAAGTTCTTTGTCTGTATAAGAAACATTGCTTTCAGAAACAATTATCCTTCTTAGCGTTGAAGCAGAATAGATATATTTAGCCTTTGATGGGAAGAAGTCAAGCAGCCATCTACGCTCCCTGTTATTCAAATGTCCTGTATTCTTTTGATATTTACGTGTTGTGTCTATATCATATTCAAAAGAAATATCATCAACTTCGGCAACATTATGAGTGTGTTCACCTGTAAAATTAGTAGCACCATATGCACGGAAGGTATCAATCCCGCCAAGTGAGTTTTCAAAAAGTATCCAACTTTCTTGCTCGCTTTTTAGATCATCAGCATGATATCTTTGAATGTATGTAAGTTTCTCCCCAGAGGATGATTGAACCCATATATCATAATAAGCGAGAGGTAGTTGATTCCCGGTTAAACCTTTCATTACAGCATACTGAACAGGGATTGTATATGCTTTCCCAGCTTTCACACTACCAATCGTTATTTCTTCATCAAACGCAACGACACCAGTATCGTCAAGGAAATATAGTTTACCCATAACATTACCATTCGTCACAGCATAATACGTCAAGAACTCAGGTGTATAATAAGTTACTGGCTTGAGCGATGGCTGCCATGTAAGAAAGTTATGCGTAAGGAAATTATGAGCTGTATCAGTAAACTGATCAATACCCGTTCTTATTACTTTAAACGTTATAGACGAGTCATCTATTATTGCAGTAAAGTCAGCAACAATATCTTTTTGCTCATATATTTCTGATATATTTTTAAGAGAAAACGACAAAGACGAATAGATTATATCCTTCACAGATATATTAATTATTCCGTCTTTATTCGGCTCATAGATCTGCGATAAGATCTCAACATCTCCCTTCCTTAGAACAAATGATACGCCATCAGAAGAAGATATCCTGAAATCTTTAATGTTACCACTAAGTGATAAAATATCTGGCTGTTGATTTATTGTCATATTTCAGATCGTTTTGTGTATAAGCGAAATTACATTGATTCCTCTGTTTTACAAAGGACAACTAACTTCGCCCATCCGTTGAGCTTTCACTAAAAAGTATGGGAGATAATGCCCATTCTATCTTCGTGTAATAGTCTTTCCCATCACGACCTACCATGTGACTTGCATAAGACCTGTGATAGTATTGTCCACCTGCAGCATAAATCTCCGGAGTTGGAGAAAGTGGATATATTGCCGGCAATGGTTCAACACGTGATGACGCTTCGACTTGCACCGGATAAGCCAAAAATTCAGCTTGAGTAATGGACGTTTCCGTTTTATTGATCTTCCATTTGTAAGTAGTGTTCTGCTTAAATCTGTCAGCTTCAGCTGGAGCGTTTTGTACCGGATGATATAATCGAGTAGTCAGCAGTTCAGATTGGACCGGTTTATTTGTCCCACCAATAGTATAGCATAGTTTATTGATCAGTAAGTGTTGGCCATTGATCACAATTTTATCCTGGGCATTAATCTCCATCTTTTGAGTAGGTGACAGCAATAGATCTACTTTTACCGGATGAAGCGAATTGCGTAACAAATTGTCAAAATCACGATAGAATTTTTCAAATATTCCATGTTGGCCACTGTACAAAAGAGAGTAATCCCATGCACCTTCACCAGTATGATTAGTAAGCCATGATATCTTATTGAAATAAACAAAACTTAGAATGGGCATTTGCTCTGTAGTCTTTGCCTTGGTATCATTGGAATCTGTTGATTCTTCATCACTGCTACCAACCACCAAAGTTGAGTTGAGCGTTTGCCCATCACCAATATAAGGAATGCGAGTTGTCCTGGTTAAAAGATTATTTCTCCCGGATGTTTGTGCGAAGTCGCCAAGAGTTACCATGGAGAAACTGCAGTCTGGAACTTCAACATCATATTCCTCCAGATCACCCTCAATCGAATAGGGTTGATTTTCCGCACCTACTACTTGAGTAACGACTGAACTTTGGGTATATCCAGTTCGAACATATCGGCCTTGAGCATCAACGTATGCTTCCGGATACTTCATCAGGATCTCGGCTGTTGAGTCAAAAAGATCAGCATCGCCAACATTACTACTTGATGCCAGCTTCAGCTGCTTATATTCCGGATACTCAATCGATGGTTCACTTGTGGCCACACTCGACAAGTCGTGCGATGGAGCTCCCTGTATTGTATCTCTGAAAAACTTGATCGCTATTTTCCCTGCTATTTCGTCCGGTATAAACTCACAACAGAACTTCTTCCTGAAGAGGTCGAGCAATGTGTTGCAATAACAGTCGGGAACAAGGTGAGCGATACGGATATCGCCATTCACAAGTGTATCTGTAGTGGTTGGAATAAACACCATTTCTTTGAATGGTGTTGTTGTCCCGAAAAAGTTCTCTTCAAGTTCATACCCGAAATACTGAAGCACTCTCTCAAGCACAAAGTAAGCCCGGATAAATGGAGTCATGTAATAACCAGGAGAAAGAGCGATTGTTGCATCATCTACTGTTTCACTGCGTGCCCAGGCATTATAGAAATCGATTGTTCCACCGGATGCATAATTACCTGAAGCATCGTAATAGTTAAGTTGGTTCACCATGCGACGCTCACTATCTAAATCGACAAAGTAAGGAGCAATGGCATATTGCGGATGTTCATTGCTCAGCAAAGATCTACAGAACTCTATACCTTCATCGACGGTTGTAATGCCTGGTATCGTTTCTGTTCCAAATACATCGGTAACCTTTACTGCAGCAAGTTTAGAAAGGAAAGATCCTTCATTGAGATAAAAGGAACTTGATATTTCCGATTTGCGTTTACCTGATAAGAAGGATTGACGTGCTTGTGCATAGAAAGCACCATCAGATACCGTACACATCACATCCTTAGCTTTAGTAGCTTTGGCCATATCGTCAGCATATCCAGCCAAGCGAGAGTTCAACGGGGTTGGTGGAAGGTTAAGAGGAACTGAATGTTCACCATACTCATTAAAAAATAAGTTGGTCCGTTCGAAATCCAGCTGAGTTCCTGGACTCAGCTGGTAGGCTTCATTGTGCTCTGTATTAATTATCTTCATATCTATCTTTTTTTGGCTTTGTTACGTGCTTTGTCTCTCAGTTCTTGTTTTCGTTCAAATTCCGTTAGGTTAACAGATGCTTGAACTCCATTATCTTCAAGAGACTTAATCGCATCGGTTAGCCTATTTAATACGGCATCGGCCATTGCAGAACTTTGTCCAGGAGAAGATCCTGAAGGAGTTGATGTACTTGGCTTGCTAATAGATCCACCGGATGCATACCCGGCCATGCGTGCTTTGATGGCTTGGTTCATATCGAGTGTTCTGATAGTACCTGCCTGTTGTGCCTGGTCGAGAATATCCAAGAGTGGAGCAACCGTCGGAT
>CAMTOS010000142.1 GCA_947074195.1 uncultured Bacteroides sp. | reverse complement strand
AGCGCACCTGCTTTGGGAGCAGGGGGTCCCAGGTTCGAATCCTGGTACCTCGACATTTTAAAAAGAAGAATATTACGATATTCTTCTTTTTTTGTTTTCTACCCCACCAAAATGCTTCTTTAATTGTTATATATATATAGTTAAGCCACAATTCCATCTTTTTTATTGAATTAAAGATAGTTCTTCAACTATTTGGCATAATTATTGTATATACTTAAAAAAGACAAAGACAGGCAGTTAAACTTTGATTTATATCCTATTTTTGTCAGTCATTAATCAAAAGAGAAAGTAAAGGAACAGTTATTATGAATAATAAATTCTCACCAAGAGTTTCAAATATTATCATCTATAGCAAAGAAGAGGCTGGACGTTTACAAAATAAACATATAGATCCTGCACATCTTTTCTTAGGTTTGCTGCGCGAAGGCGAAGGCAAAGCTATGGATATACTGAATAAACTCCAGGCAAACATTGACAACATCAAACACGAGGTTGAAACACTCGTTAAAGAGGAGCCGGCAATAACCGAGGTTATGGATAACGATCTTGCTTTATCGAATGAAGCTACCAGAGTGTTGAAGATGTGTATTCTGGAAGCTCGCTTACTTAAAAGCGAAACAGCAGATACAGAACATATGCTTCTGGCTTTATTGAAAGAAAATAATAATTTAGCAGCAACAGTTTTGAGCAAAAACCATATAGATTATCAATCCGTATTCGAACAATTAAGTCTTCAGCCTGACACAACTGCAGGAATGGGATTTCCTGAAGAGGAAGAAGATGATGAAATGGATGATAAAAGACATAATCCCAGATCGAGAATGGACGAAACTAAATCGTCTACTCAAACCGCATCGCCGAAAACAACAAATGATACGCCGGTACTCGATACCTTTGGTACAGATATGACAAAGGCTGCCGAGGAAGGTAAACTTGATCCGGTTGTGGGCAGAGAACGCGAAATCGAGCGTCTTGCACAAATTCTGAGTCGCCGTAAAAAGAATAATCCTATTCTTATCGGTGAACCGGGTGTAGGTAAGTCGGCTATCGTAGAAGGTTTGGCTTCTCGTATCGTTCAGAAAAAAGTATCACGCATTCTTTTCGATAAACGTGTTATTGCACTTGATATGACTTCGGTTGTAGCAGGTACAAAATATCGTGGCCAGTTCGAAGAGAGAATCCGCTCTATCCTGAATGAACTGAAAAAGAATCCGAACGTGATTTTGTTTATCGACGAAATTCATACGATTGTTGGCGCAGGTTCTGCAGCGGGTTCAATGGATGCTGCAAATATGCTGAAACCGGCATTGGCTCGCGGAGAGATTCAGTGCATTGGTGCTACAACACTGGATGAATATCGCAAGAATATCGAAAAAGATGGTGCGCTTGAACGTCGTTTCCAGAAGATTATGGTAGAACCTACGACAGCAGAGGAGACTTTGCAGATTCTGCATAATATCAAAGATCGCTACGAAGATCATCATAATGTAAACTATACGGATGAAGCTCTTGAAGCTTGTGTTAAACTTGCTGACAGATATATCACCGACAGAAGATTCCCTGATAAGGCAATTGACGCGTTGGATGAAGCAGGTTCTCGTGTACATCTGACTAACATTAATGTTCCGAAAGAAATTGAGGAACAGGAAAAGTTGATTGAGGATACAAAAGAGAAGAAGAATAAAGCGGTGAAATCGCAAAACTTCGAACTTGCAGCAAGCTTCCGCGATCATGAAAAAGAATTGCTTGCCACACTCGACAGCATGAAAGAGGAATGGGAACAGAGCATCAAAAATAATCGTCAGGTAGTCGATGAGGAAGAGATCGCTCATGTTATTTCAATGATGTCTGGCGTTCCTGTTCAACGTATGGCACAGGCTGAGGGTATGAAACTTTCAACTATGAAAGATATGCTTCAGGCAAAAGTTATTGCCCAGGATCCTGCTATCGAGAAATTGGTGAAAGCTATTATGCGTAGCCGTGTCGGACTAAAAGATCCGAACAAACCTATTGGTACATTCATGTTCCTTGGCCCTACCGGTGTTGGTAAAACTCATCTGGCTAAAGAACTTGCAAAATATATGTTTGGCTCAACTGATGCTTTGATTCGCATCGATATGAGTGAATATATGGAGAAATTCACGGTATCTCGTCTGATCGGAGCTCCTCCGGGATATGTAGGATACGAAGAAGGCGGACAGCTTACCGAACGTGTGAGACGTAAACCCTACTCTATCATTCTTTTGGATGAAATAGAGAAAGCACATCCTGATGTTTTTAATCTATTACTCCAGGTAATGGATGAAGGTCGATTGACTGACAGTTATGGCAGGTTCGTTGATTTCAAAAACACAGTGATTATCATGACTTCTAATATTGGTACTCGCCAGTTGAAAGAATTCGGTCGCGGTGTAGGTTTTGCCACTCAGGGACGTGTAGGCGATAAAGAACATTCACGCAGTGTGATACAAAAAGCATTAAACAAATCATTCGCTCCTGAATTTATCAATCGTGTGGATGAGATCATCACTTTCGATCAGCTCGAGCTTGATGCTATCAAACAAATCATTGATATTGAACTGGTAGGATTATTCAATCGTGTTGAAACTTTGGGATATAAACTAATTCTCGAAGAAGATGCAAAGAATTATATCGCTGAAAAAGGTTATGATGTTCAATATGGTGCAAGACCGCTGAAGCGTGCTATTCAGACCTATCTTGAAGATGGAATATGCGAATTGATTGTCGGCACAGAGCAGGCAGGAAATGCATCAATTAAAGTCTCACTCGATAAAGAGAAAAATGATTTGAAGATAGAAATTGAATCATAAATAAGGCTAATAAATATAAATGTCAAAATGTCAGACTTAACAGTCTGGCATTTTTTTTGTTTATCATACTACCAAAAATAAAGTATTATTCAACTTAAAAATATAACTTATGCAAAAAGGAAATATTGGGGTTACAACCGAGAACATTTTCCCTATTATCAAAAAGTTCTTATATAGCGATCATGAAATTTTTCTTCGCGAATTAGTATCTAATGCAGTCGATGCTACTCAGAAACTAAATACGCTTGCAGCAATCAATGAGTTTAAAGGTGAGTTGGGCGATTTAACCGTTCATGTTTCTGTAGATGAAAAAAATGGTACAATCACAATCTCAGATCATGGTATTGGTCTTACAGCTGAAGAAATAGAGAAATACATCAATCAGATCGCTTTCTCGGGCGCTAACGATTTTCTTGAAAAATATAAGAATGATGCTAACGCAATTATCGGACATTTCGGTTTAGGTTTCTACTCGGCATTTATGGTGGCTGATAAAGTAGAGATCGTGACTAAATCCTATAAAGAAGACGCGAAAGCTGTGAAATGGACCTGCGATGGCAGCCCGGTTTACACACTCGAAGAAACAGATAAAAAAGAACGTGGTTCGGATATTATTCTTTATGTATCAGAAGACAGCAAAGAATTTCTTGAGCCATCTCGCCTTGAAGGCTTACTGAAAAAATACTGCAAATTCTTACCTGTTCCTATCGCTTTCGGTAAAAAGAAAGAGTGGAAAGACGGCAAGATGGAAGAAACAGATGAAGCTAATATCATCAACGATACTAATCCGTTATGGACACGCAAACCAAGCGAACTGTCGGATGAAGATTATATCAAATTCTACAAAGAATTATATCCGATGTCTGATGAGCCTTTATTCTGGATCCATCTGAATGTAGATTATCCGTTCCATCTGACCGGTATTCTTTATTTCCCGAAAATCAAGAACAATATTGACATGAATCGCAACAAGATTCAGTTGTATTGCAATCAGGTATATGTAACTGATTCAGTAGAAGGTATCGTGCCCGACTTCCTGACATTGCTTCATGGTGTTATCGATTCTCCGGACATTCCTTTGAACGTTTCGCGTTCTTACTTGCAAAGTGATTCTAACGTGAAAAAGATTTCTACTTACATCACTAAGAAGGTATCTGACCGTCTGGCTTCAATCTTTAAAAATGACCGTAAGCAGTTCGAAGATAAATGGAATGATTTGAAAATCTTCATCAACTATGGAATGCTGACTCAGGAAGATTTCTATGAAAAAGCAAGCAAATTTGCTTTATTCACTGATACTGATAATAAGCATTATACATACGATGAATATAAAACGCTGATTCAGGATAATCAGACTGATAAGGATGGCTTTTTGGTTTATCTGTACACCAACCATAAGGATGAACAATTCAGCTATATCGATGCTGCCGTAAATAAAGGGTACAATGTATTACTTATGGACGGTCCGTTGGATATCGCATTGGTAAGCATGCTTGAACAGAAGTTTGAAAAATCTCGCTTCGTTCGTGTAGACAGCGATGTTGTTGATCATCTTATTGTAAAAGAAGAACGCAAAACAGCTTCTCTCGACAACCTGAAACAGGAAGCATTAAGAGTGATGTTCAAGAGTCAGTTGCCTAAAGTAGATAAAGTAGAGTTCAACGTAGATGTTCAGTCGTTAGGCGAAAATTCGTCACCGGTAATGATTACTCAGAGTGAATATATGCGCCGTATGAAAGAGATGGCCAACATTCAGGCAGGTATGAGTTTCTATGGTGAAATGCCCGACATGTACAGCCTGATTCTTAACTCTGACCAACCACTTATCAAGAAAGTATTGAAGGGCGAAGAAACTGATTGCTCGGCTGAAGTTGCTCCTTTGCAACAATCGATTGATGAAACTCAAAAATCATACGATGATCTGCAAAAACAGCATAAAGATAAGAAAGAGGAAGAAATTCCAACAACCGAAAAAGATCAGTTGCAGGATTTGAATAAAAAACTTGATGAACTTAAAGCGAAAAAAGATCAGGTTTATGCAGACTATGCAGCTAAAGACAAGGTTGTACGCCAGCTTATCGACCTTGCCCTTTTACAAAACAATATGTTAAAAGGAGAAGCACTTAATGGCTTTATCAAAAGAAGCATTGAGTTGATCTAAACAAAATATTTTACTAAGTAATAAATTGAAGAGCAGTAGTCTTTATAGATTATTGCTCTTCTTTTTTTATTTCATTCTATTTACATTCGGTAATCTATAAAGTTTATTTATATTTGACGTACGAACAACTTTATCTATTCGACCGACATGAGAAGAAGCACCATTATCACTCTGTTTCTGCTTTTCACATCCTTATTTCTGCAAGCACAGAAAGTAGGACTGGTATTGAGTGGCGGTGGTGCAAAAGGTTTGACACATATTGGGGTTATCCGTGCTCTCGAGGAGAATAATATTCCTATCGATTATGTGGCCGGCACTTCTATGGGGGCCATAATCGGTTCACTCTATGCCATGGGATATTCGCCTGATGAAATGGAAGAAATTCTCAAATCGGACGACTTCAGGAAATGGTCTACCGGCGAAGTGGAAGAGAAGTATATGTATTATTTCAAACGCAACATCCCTACCCCCGAATTTATCAATATTCGCCTTCATTTTAAAGATTCTATTAACATTAAACCTCACTTCCTGCCTTCAAGCTATGTGGATCCGATACAGATGAACCTTGTCTTTGTCGATATTTTTGCACGCGCCACCGGAGCAGCCAACGGAGATTTCAATAAATTATTTATTCCTTTCCGGTGTATCGCTTCTGATGTATACAATAAAAGACAACTGATTATGCGCGATGGAGATTTGGGTGATGCCGTGCGTGCCTCAATGACCTTCCCCTTTATGTTTAAACCCATAGAAATTGATGGCGTGCTGGCGTATGACGGCGGCATTTACAACAACTTCCCCACCGATGTGATGCGCGAAGATTTCCAACCCGATATTATCTTAGGTAGTGTAGTGGCAGGTAACCCGAGAATGCCCAAGGAGAATAGTCTTTTTAGTCAGATGGAGAATATGGTGATGCAAAAAACCGATTACACACTGCCCGAAGAGGAAGGTATCGTTATGCGATTTAAGTTTGACGATGTCAGTCTGATGGATTTCCATAAAGTCGATGAGTTAAGCGAGATTGGCTATAATCATACTATTGAGATGATTGATTCTATCAAAGCACGTATCCCGAGAGAATCTTCTCCCTATGAACTCAATCTGAAGCGCAGCATTTATAAAAGCAATCTTCCGGATTTGAAGTTTACAAACATCATTATTGACGGCGCCAACCCACAGCAGCAAATCTATATTAAGAAAGAACTTCATGCTGAAAATAAAATAGAATTGACTTATGAAGATCTGAAAAAAGGGTATTTCCGTCTACTCTCCGATAAAATGATTTCTGAGATTATTCCCCATGCCGTTTATAATACAGCTACGAACTCATATGATTTGCATCTGAAAGTAAAAATGGAAAATGATTTCTCTGTACGTGTCGGTGGGAACGTTTCGACTACAGGTTCAAATCAGATTTATCTGGGCTTATCTTATCAGAATTTAAATAACTATGCGAAAGAAATTTCTGTAGACGGACAGTTGGGTAAGATTTATAATAATGTACAAGTAATGGGTAGAATAGATTTTGCGACCCGTATTCCAACCTCATACCGTATAATAGCCTCATACAGTACTTTCGATTATTTCAAAAAAGAACGTCTTTTCTCACGACACAACAAACCGGCTTTCAATCAGAAAGATGAGAAGTTCATTAAATTAAAAGTCGGCGTTCCGTTTTTAATGAGCAAACGCGCTGAGTTCAGTATTGGTATGGCGCAGATAAAAGATAAATATTTTCAGAAAAGCGTGATCGATTTTGAGAACGACCGGTACGACAGAAGTGATTACAACGTATGGGGTGGTTCGGTAAGTATTAATGGTAGCACGCTGAATTCTAAACAATATCCTACTGAAGGTACACGCGAAGAGTTGATAGCACAAATATATACAGGACATGAATATTATCATCCTGGCAATACAGGAAATGTTTCGACAACTTATACCGAACGTCATTCCTGGTTACAACTCTCTTTTATGAAAGAGAAATATCATGCGCTTAGCAAACACTGGGTTTTGGGCTGGTATGCCAAAGCGTTATATTCATCCAGAAACTTCTCTGAAAATTATACGGCAACTATGATGCAAGCCGATCAGTTTAGTCCGACCCCATATGGACAGTTGGTATATAACGAAGCTTTTCGTGCTAATCAGTATGTGGCTGCCGGAATACGCCCCATCTATAAAATAAACCAGATGTTTTCTTTCAGAGGTGAATTTTATGGTTTTGCCCCTATTTACCCAATTCAACGAAATTCGGTAAACAAGGCTTATTACGGAAAAGTGTTCTCTAAATATGAATATATCGGCGAAATTGCAGCAGTGTGCAAGCTCGGATTTGCCGTAATCGGCGCTTACGTAAATCACTATAGTTCGCCAAAAAACGAATGGAATTTTGGACTTACACTCGGGATACAGCTACTCAACTACCGTTTCTTTGAGTAAATTGGCAAAAAAGTCGTCCAAAGATTTGCACTTCTCAAAAATCTCCGTATCTTTGCAGCCGTTAAAGAAAAAAGGCATGGCCGCGTAGCTCAACTGAATAGAGTAGCTGACTACGGATCAGCC
>CAMTOS010000141.1 GCA_947074195.1 uncultured Bacteroides sp. | reverse complement strand
GGTTTGGTTCTTGGTCTTGCTGCAATCATCACTTACTACAAAGGTGGCAAACGTGCTGACGGCGCTGAAATCGTTCCTAACGATGCAGCTGAAATCACTACATTGCTTACTAATCTTTGGGCTACAGGTGATACTCAGAAAGTGGCTGAAGGTGTACTTGGTGCAGAATTCATCTGGGGTGAAGATTTGAACAAGATTCCTGGTCTTACTGCTGCTATCAAAGCTGATCTTGATTCTATTCAGGAAAAAGGTATGCTTGAAACTGTTAAAGCAATTGTTGGATAATCATCTGATAATTCTGAATATATTAAAAATGCATCATGGCAACATGATGCATTTTTTTTGTACCTGTAAGGCGTAAAAAAAAGCCCGGTTTGTTGATAACCGGGCTTTAATATATGATGATAATAAAATTATTCTTCTGCTTTTGTACGAAGAATTATGGTAGTGGCGCCAAGTGTAATAATAGCTCCATTATCAATTCTTACTTTTTCTTTCTTACCTAATACTTCGTTCATCAGGAAAGTACCTGTAAGGCTCGGGCCATCGCTAAGGGTATGGATAATTTCACCTTGCTTGTTTTTGCGTACATTGATATTGCAATGTCTGCGATCCATACTCATATCTCCCGAATCAACAGGTATCTGAATGTCGGTACCAACACAGCGGCGGCCAATGTAGTTATCACCTTCTTCGAGCGGGAATACTTGTTTAAAGCCAAAAACATTTTCAATAACTGTGATGCAGCCGAATTCGCCCATTTCTGCACTTTCGTCAGGCTTTTCATTCTTCTGGGTTTCTTTTAATTTGCTTTTACCAATGCGAATGCTGAATTGCTTGCCGCATTCATCACACTCGAACACTAAAGACTGGCCTTCGCTGTATTTGGTTTCGTCAAAAGAAAGAAATTTATCACATTTAGGACAACGCACTCGTTTCATAAAATAGGAATAGTGGGGTTTAGGAATAATTATTTGTGGATATAAAGCCAGGCATCAGAGTACTCAGAGCTGTTTCTGAGGACAGTGACTTCTTTTTCGGCGTCTTCTCTATTTGCATATGAATTGATGCAAACACGCAGACGTGATCCGTTATCAAGAACCTGCGCTTGGTTAAACCCTTTATTGTTGAGGGTTTGAACTAATTCTTCGGCTTTTTTTCTATCCAGTGTAGAACCAACAATCACATGAAACTTTTTGTTTACTGTTGCAGACTGAGTTTCTTGTGTAGTTGCGGTTTTTATTTCAGTTGTTTCAGGAGTCGTATTTTTTAATTCAGGTTTCTCTTCTGTTTTAGCCTTGGCAACAACTACCTCTTTAACAACAACTGGTTTTGTGGCCTTAGCCGTATTTGTTGTTTTCTGGTTTTGTTCTATTACTGAATTAACGGCAATGGGAGATGTAATTATCGAAGTGCCTTCTGAATTCTCGAAAAGACCACTGAAGAACAGATCTGCACGATTATCTTTTTCGGTATATGTATTCTCTATAGGAGTTGACAAAAAGAAAAAGAATAAAATAGCAGCAGCTACCGCAGCCGTATAGCGAATAAAGTCTTTACCGATATGAAGTGATATTGGTTTTCGCGGAGCTTTCTCTTCTTTAGGTTGAATATATGGCTTTCTGACAGGTTTTTCTTCAATCGGTGCAACTGTTTTCAATTCAGATAGCGGTTTAATCTCGAAGGAGTCAAGACCATATAAACCAGTTGTATTGAATTTTACGGTGTAAGGAGTGAATGAATAAGTATCGTGAATGGTATAATGCAGTTCACCTACATTGGGAAGCTCGGTATAACCATCTTCATGCAAGGTTTTAATCAATGCATTGACTTCTTTTTCAACTTTACTTAATGCCTGTGGGAAATTGATATCATAAGCAGCCATATAAGATTGAAGCAACAAACCATCATTTAGCTTAAGCTGAGGATTGAAGCCTATCGTACGGCAAGGTGGAAGACAAATCCCGTTATCTATATCTATTTTAGCGGGTGTATAATGCGTAATAAAACCCCCGAATCCGGGAATAATTACACAGTCATTGTCTAATAAGAGCGTCTCAATATGTTGTGCCAATTCAATCATAATGCAAAAATAATGATAAATATGACTTTCTCTTAAAAAATGGAAATATTTTTAAGAGCTATTGACAGTGTTTCCTTAAATAATAGCCCCACTTTATAAATGTTGACAAAATGGCTTGCGATTTTCTCTGTTAAAACGGAGTATGTGTATTTGGGATAAAAAAGATTTAATACAGATGATAATCGATATATTTTCTATATGATAAATATTTAATTCTTTAAAATGTATTTTTTTCTTTACTTTGCAGTCCTTATTAATCTTTTAATAAAGCAAAAAAGGTAATTAACGATTTCTAATACTTTGTATACTAAAGTGCATAAAAAGTCGTTATGAGTGAGAGAAAATTAAAGAATATACTATCATAACAAAACTATTTAATGTAATGAGTGTGAAAAAATACGCTACTCTGTTTTTGATAACTTTACTGTTCGTATCTTGTAAAACAACTGATAAAGTCGCCTATTTCCAGGATATTAAAACGTTGCAATCAGGTGTCTTTTCTGATGAGCCGGCAACTTATTCAATGAAAATTGTGCCTGATGACGAACTTTCTATTTTAGTTTCAAGCATTGATCCGCTTTCCGTAGCTGCTTTCAATTTACCTTTAGTTTCTATTCAGCCAAAAGAAGAAACGACAGTTGCAGCTACAGCTTCTATTCAGACATATTTAGTAAATAACGAAGGGAATATCGATTTCCCTGTTATCGGACGTCTTCATGTTGCCGGTATGACATGTACGCAATTAAGTGAACTGCTTGCCGAAAAAATATCTCAGTATGCTAAATCTCCGATTGTATCAGTAAAAATTCAGAATTTTAAAATCTCTGTACTTGGTGAAGTTAACGTTCCCGGTACCAAAGAAATAGATACAGAACGTTTTACTATACTTGACGCTATTGCAGCTGCCGGTGATATAACTATTCAGGGTGAACGAAATAATGTTTTGGTTATTCGTGATGTCAACGGAAAAAAAGAATATCAACGTTTGGATTTGACCTCATCCGATGCTATAAATTCTCCATATTATTATATTCGACAGAACGATGTTATATATGTTGAACCCAATAAAGCCCGTAAAGGAAATTCAAAATACAGCCAGAATAATCAGTATAAAATATCTGTGGCTTCGACCGTAGTAAGCGTTATTTCTGTAATCGCATCTTTAACAATTGCTCTTCTTGTAAAATAATCATTTCTTATTCTTATTTATACGATGACAAAAGACGAAAATATACATCTTGGTGATTTAATTAAAAAGATGTTCGGTTATTGGAAAATATATGTGCCAATTGGTATTTTGTGTTTAATTGGTGCAATCATTTTTCTTATAGTAACGCCAAAAGAATATGCTGTGACTTCGCGTATACAGCTTTTGGGGGAAAAACAGGGAATGCTTTCTGAAATGAAAATGCTGAAATCGAGTGGTCTTGGTGGTTTGCTTGGTGGTACATCCAGCGGTATCAATGTGGAAGATGAAGTAATGATTATGACTTCACGCAACAATTTAGCAACTGTGATTACTGAAAATGATTTGCAGATTGAAGTTTCAACACGAGAGAAACTCAGAAAAAAAATACTCAATCTACACGAAATACCATTTGGGATTAATGTGACGAATCAATTCCTTGAAGATTTACCACATCCAATCGAGATAAGCATGAAAGTAGAAAATGGAGCAGTAAAAAAGTTGACAGCTGAATCTAAGTCTTTCAAGAAAATTACTTTAAAGAATCAGCAATTTCCGTTTACACTTAATACACCAGATGGAAATATTATGTTTACAGCTGTTGAAACGCTTTCTGATAAGAAATATAAGATTGAACTTTATCCGGTACAATATGCATACGAAACTTTGATTAAAGAAGTACGCATCGAACCATCTGAAAAAATATCTGATATTGTTGAAATCAATACGAATTCATCTAATATTCAGGGTGCTTTCCGTCTTTTGAATAGCATTATGGAACGATATAATGTTTACTCTAAAGGAGTGAAGATTCATGATGCAAATCTGAATGCACAATTCGTTCGTGAGCGTCTGGATACAATCACTTTCGAACTTGCAATGCTTGAGCATCAGATTGAAAATTATAAGCAGAAAAATAAGATGCCTGATCTGGAAGCTTACGGGGCTGTAACTTATATGGGTAATAAAGAAACCGAACGCCTTATTCTTGAAACTGAGACTCGCTTACGTATGATTGATTATGTTATTAATTATATGAATAAACCGGAGAATATGTATTCTGCTATTCCGGTTATTGATGGATTGGGCGATAAGGCTATTCTGTCTTATAATCAGCTTGCATTGGAAAGACAGCGTTTATTGCAAACATCAGAACCAGGCAACCCTGCTTTACAATTAATAGAAATTCAGCTGCGTGAACAAAGAAAGATGCTTTTAGAATCGATTGAAAGTATTCGTAACAATGTTCAGATTAGTCTTGATGCTCTTATCACTAAGGATACAAAACTGAGCAGCCAGGTCGATATGTTGCCAACACAAGAGCGCGAATTTATCGAGATGAAGCGTCAGCAACGTATGAAAGAGACGATGTATTTATTCCTGATGCAAAAACTACAGGAAAAAGAATTGGTTAACTCACCTGATGAAATTGCCGGACGTGTGGTAGACAAGCCATATGCATCTTATAAACATGTCTTCCCGAAAGGTACTATTATTTTAATTATTGCATTCTTACTGGCTTGCATGCTTTCAGCAATAGTTATTGGTATAAAAATGACATTTTCAAATAAGAAAGAATAAGACGCCATGCGGCAATTAGTAGTATCAAAAAACAATCTGTTCTTTTATTTTCTGATTTTCGGATATTTATTTGGTGTTATCCTGTATGACTATCTGAAATTTGATTTTACCGACGAATTAATGGCTTTATTTTTAGTCTTATTTGCAGGTGTCACAGTTTGGGAACGTAAAGATATCAGAGAACTCCGGCCTTTATTTTGGGTCGGGGTCGTTTTTTTATTTTATACAATCTACTCCTTTATCATAAAATCGAATGTGCCGGTGGCCATTTTAAAGGATATGGTGATCCAGATTAAACCATTTCTTGGCTTTTTCTGTACATGGCTTATCATGCCGAAACTGAATAAGAATCAACGATTATTTACATGTATTCTATGCATAATTGTTGCCTGTCTGATTGTTGTTATATGTCTTTCGGGCAATAAATGGGTTTTCTTTGGTCATCCTTCCCGTTTGGCAACATCGGCTATTGTTACTGCTTTATTGTTCTTATATTGCAGTTCTTTTACCTGGACTGAGATTATCATTTTTATTATGATTCTTACCACCGGTATGCTTTCAACCCGTTCAAAGTTTTATGGTTTCTGGGCCATCACATCATTTCTTGTTGTTTTTATTAAGGCAGGTGGTCAAATTAAATTCAATATTAAAACACTGCTTATATTATGCCTGATATTAGTCGTGACTTTGCTGCTGACATGGGAAAAGATTGTGGTATACTATATTGATGGAGCTATGAATTCACGTGAGATGTGGAGCCGTCCCGCAATGATGGTTACTGCATGTCTGATATTTGTGGATTATTTCCCTTTTGGTTGTGGTTTCGGTACATTCGGAACTTTTGTGTCAGGAGAATATTATTCCAGCATTTATGGTGAATATAATATTGACAAATTATATGGTCTGACAAAAGATTATCCGGCATTTATTGCTGATGCTTTTTATCCTGAGCTTGCACAGTTTGGCATTGTTGGATTTATACTTTACTTCTGGTTTTGGTTTTGGGTCGTAAAAAAAGGGGTTAAACTTCAGAAAACGAATCCTAAAGATTTCTTGCTGGTCATCTCTGTTTTCTTGTTTTTTCTGATCGAAGGTGTCGCTGATGCAACATTTACCCATAACAGAGGCTTGTTTATTTTAATATTATTAGGAATGATTTTACCACCATATAAGTATGCCAAAAAGTTATAAAAGAGGTGCGTTATATTCTTCGGGGTTAAGTTTTGTAGCAAAAGGAATTGCTTTTGCTCAACAACTTTGCATTGCATATTTTTGTGGTATTAATACGACAACAGATATTTATTTTTATCTGATAAACCTAACATTCCTTGTTGGCGGAATGATCCAAATGGTAACATCATCGATATTAATACCACGCTCCATGGAGCTACGAACTAACCATGGAGCCATAAGCGAGATGAAGTTTTTAAATGCTTTTATTCTTCTTGTAATAACTTTCGGTATTGCATTGCTAATTATACTCGGCATCGCAGGCAAGAATTTTATGGATTTAATTACACGTTTTGACTCTGCAGAGATTGTTTCTAATTTGCAGATTTTTTATTTGTTTCTTCCGGTTACATTGTTGTTTTCATTAAATTCAGTTTTTGCCGAAATCTTCGTATCCTATAAATATTTTACTGCACCAGTATGGCTCAATGTAGCATTAAATACAGCGATCATTCTTTCAACAATACTCCTCTATCAATTATTCGGTGGTTTCTCCATGATGATTGGTGCATTAATACTTGAAATAATCGCCGTCATAATAATGATCTGCTGTTTAAAAAGGACAATACAATGGCAGTTCTTTATATTTGATTTTAAACTATTGCGTTCTTCTTATCATTCGATGGGTGGATTAATGCTCAATCAGTGCTTTGTGATTTTTATCAGTACCTTTCCCTTTTATTTATTGTCTCAATATCAGGTTGGCTCAGTAACAATAGTAAATTATGCGGCAAAATTAGTTCAGGCGCCTTTTGCACTGCTTCAGCAATTATCAATTGTGATGCAGGTAAAACTAAATGAGCTGAATGCTCAGAGCAAGATTAAAGAACTGGGACAACTTACAAAGAAAATGTCAGGATATATTTTTGCTATAGCCTTGGTTATAGCTATTGGTGTATTCTTATTAAGGGTACCTTTAGTGACGATATTGTATGGTTTAGGTAAACTGCCCGAGGAGGCATTACAGCAAATTATAACTGTTATAGCTATTTCTATTCTGGCCCTGCCTTTTATGAGTTTCGGACAGGTTTGGGCTAAACTTTATTTTACCAAACAAAAAATTAAAAGATATATCTATGCTATGGTATCGGCTAATATTATATCTTGTATCGTTTATTATTTTTTAATCAGAGATTATCTTATTACCGGATATGCTATCGCCTTTGTTGTTGCAGAAACTGTAACAGCTCTGGAATTGTGGTATTTTATCCGTAAATATAATAATGCATCTTAACTGATAGAAATGAAAATACTTATAGCTAATAAATTTATATATCCCAGAGGAGGCGATTGTATTTGTGCTTTAGAATTGAGAAAACTTCTCGAATCGAAAGGGCATGAAGTTGTCTTTTTTGCAATGGATTATCCCGATAACTTGTCTTTCCCCGAAAGTTCCTATTTTCCTGCCGAAGTATCATTTAGTGGTGGTGGATTATCTGCTAAAATCGATGCAATAACCAGGGTGATTTCGGGACGTGGCGTTGAAGATAAATTTACACGATTGCTTAATGATTTTA
>CAMTOS010000140.1 GCA_947074195.1 uncultured Bacteroides sp. | reverse complement strand
GAGATAATGAGCGGTGACTGGAGTTCAGACGTGTGCTCTTCCGATCTGAAGAGGAGGTGATTATCCCTTCAGAAGATGCGGTAATTCTTGGTGATTACTCTATTCGTCAGTATGATTATCAGATTCAGTATGGTAGTTATCTTGAAGGAAATTCTTTCTATACTTTTATCCTTTCTCCTCAGGATGGATCTACATCACTGACAAAATATGTTCAGTTTGATGTTGCTAAAAATCTTGAAGGTTTTCCCTGGGACATTAAAAATGATAGCTATATCTGGCATAAAGATCATTACACGATTATAGTTCGTTCTCAAACATATTATTATCCATCTTTCAGAGCACCTGCTTCAGGTACTTTCCATTTTGAAGATCATGGTAATAATATCTTCTCTGTTAAGATCGATTTTACATTTAATGATGGAGAAGAACTGCATCTTTTAGTCTCAAAAAAAGAACTGAATCCACTGAGATAAACCAACTTAACACATCATCATAGATTAATAAGAATCCGGCTGAATGATATTCATTTATCAGACAGCCGGATTTATTTTAATTGGGAATAACTTTTCAAAATTACATCATTTCTTTCACGAGTTTTATTACATCGGGTATCACCTTTTCTACTTCCGGCGATAGCTCCATACCAATTTGCTGATAGTTCTTTACTGATACTGTTATCAAATCGATATCTGGAATATTTTCCTGCACAATCATGCTTTCAATCATATCGCGTAGGCCGAATTCATGTGAACTTAATAGCCGAGGATAATCTGTTGAAAATTTGGGTTTAAGTACTTTAATGGTGCCGGCTGGCGATTCATCGAGCGTGGCATCTATCATCAGTACTCTGTCATACTCCTGTAAGACACCGATCATACCTACACCACCTGTACCTCCGTCAAGAAGATCCACATGACCGGGCAGATTGTGTTTTTCTTTTTCTAAAGCCTGAACGGCATGTATGCCTACACCCTCATCCTGCAATACCAGATTGCCGATGCCCAGTATCAATAATTTTTCTTTCATAAATCAGTTTGTTTGCGATGCTTTTTCTTTCTTTTCGATCTCCTCAATATCTTTCTCAATCTTCTTTTCTTTTTTGATGATTTCTTCCCGGGCCAGTTCGCCTTCGTACTCTTTGGCTACTTCTTCATCAATAAATTTCCAGCCACCGATAATCGATGATGCGATACCGCTTCGTTCGATATAGTCGTGGTAGAATACCAGGTAAACATGTATTATGATAAAGAGGACAAACAGCCACATCAGGTAGAAATGGATTTGTTTCACTACCATCAGTCCGCCGAGCTTGAATGCGAGTGATTCGAACATATGTGCGCCAACAATTTCGGCTGTAGGCGACCACAGGCATAACCCCGTAATGGCCTGAGCTATCATAACTACAAATATTCCGCCATAAGTAGTGGCAGCAAGGCTGTTATGACCAATATCGTAGATGGGTTTAGGTGAGAGTAGAAAGACATCGACTTTAACAGTGTCATATATACCACGCCATTGTCTTTTACTTAGTGGTATATAGTTGTTCCACCTTGCAAACTTGTTTCCGGCAAACATCCAGTATATTCTCACTCCGAAGTTTACGATTAGTATGATGCCTAATACATAATGGGTAAATCTGAGGTAGGCAAACCAGAAGCCGTATTGCTCCGCACCTTCGGTATAGGCAAGTGCGGGAGGGTAGGCTATGAGCAGGCCTGATATGATGAGGAAGAATATGCAGGTGGCATTTACCCAGTGAAATATTCTGACGGGTAACTGCCATACATATATTTCTCTTAACGGAACTTTCTTTTCTATCATCACGAAATGTTTTAAGTTATACGGTATCTAACTGATGTACATGCTTTCCATCTTCTGTATAAAGATGTACGGCACAAGCCATGCAAGGATCGAACGAGTGAATCGTACGGATAATTTCGAGCGGAGCTGCTGCGTCGTGCACAGGAACATCTATCAGCGAAGCCTCGAATGCAGAACGTTGTCCTTTCGGATCTCTTGGCGATCCATTCCATGTGGTAGGAACCACCATCTGATAACGTTTCACTTTCTTATCTTCTATATCTACATAGTGTGCTACCATACCACGGGGTGCTTCGCAAACGGCATATCCCTGTGCTGATTTAGGCCAGGTGTGTGGTTCCCAGTAGGTACCATTGAACATGCGGTGATCACCACCTTTTATGTTGCTAACAAGCTGAGCGTAGAAATCGTTCATCCATTCGGAAACGAGGGCGGCTTCCATAGAGCGGGCAAGTGTCCGGCCAACGACAGAGAATAATACATCCGTTCCGGCATTGAGCTTCTTCAGACAACGATTGGTCATTTCTACTACCGGCTCATTCTTGGCTGCATAGTTAACAATGCATCTGGCCAGCGGACCCACTTCCATAGCCAGTCCTTTGTAGCGTGGTGTTTTAATCCAGCTATAGGGTTCATCATGATTCAGATAATCGTATGGCGGAGTTTTACCGGTATAGTTCAGAATGGTTTCACCAATTGATGGATGCAAGCCCACATCTTTCCCTTGCGGATAATTGTACCATGAGTTATTCACATATTCAACCAGGCCATCCATAGCCATCGGGTCAAACTCTTCTACGGCATCAAGATTGCGGTTCGTCACAATACCGCGCTTCATCTTGTATGAATATAAATCGCCGAAATGCGCCATCGGGAAATCACCTCCGGCAATGTAGTTGGTAAGTCCGCCACCAACTTTCGTCCATTCGGGGTAGTAAGAACCAATAGCAATCACATCGGGCAAGTATACCTGTTTGATAAATATCTCGGCTTGCTGAATGATCTGATTCACCCAGCTCAGGCGGTCAATATTAATGGCATTTGGTCCGTCTACATTAATGGCACAAGCCATACCGCCAACCAGGAAGTTAGGATGCGGGTTCTTACCACCAAAGATGGTTTGAATTCTTACAATCTCTTTCTGAATCTCGAGTGCTTCCAGATAATGCCCCAGTGCAATAAGATTCACAGCCGGTGGTAGTTTGTAAGCCGGATGCCCCCAGTAACCATTGGAAAACAGCGTTAATTGTTTAGAATCCACATATTTCTTGACAGTGTTCTGCACATCAGTAAAATAACCGATAGAATTCTTAGGCCAGGGCGATAAGGTTTGTGCAATGGCTGCCGCCTCTTTCGGATCGGCTTTCAGCGCACTCATTACATCCACCCAGTCCAGTGCCTGAAGCTGATAGAAATGGGTGATATGGTCTTGCATGGTTAATGCTCCGAGCATCAGATTTCTCACCATCTCGGCATTGGGAGGAACCACTATGCCAAGTGCATTTTCTACGGCACGTACCGATACCAGTGAGTGCATCGATGTACATACACCACACACACGTCCCACATATGCCCAAACATCACGCGGGTCGCGGTTCTGAACGATAATCTCAATACCTCTTACCATGGTACCGGTGCTATAGGCATCAGTAATTTTACCATTCTCAATATCGGCCTCTATTCTTAAATGCCCCTCGATTCTGGTCAAAGGGTCGACTACAACTTTTTTTACCATAACGTTTAATTAGCAGATTAACAGATTATTCAGGTTTATCTTCAGATGGTTTCTTATCCAGGTTTCCCATATATTTAACCTGATCTAACCGAATCTGATCTATTTTTTGTTCGAGGATATAGATCCGTTCATTCAGATCTTTATCTACTTTTTCACTATCTTCCTTATTCAGGCTGACGTCATCCATCTGATTCTTGATGAGTTTACGTTTCACGATATTAGTCACCACACCATGAACGGTTACCCCGGCAAGAGCCGCAACACCGAGTCCGATACCGATATCAGTTGCAGTCACACTGGCCCCTATACCCGTAATCGATGGTAGAGTATGATAAAGTGGTTCCTTATCCCAGAAATTGGGTTCAGCACAACCGATGCAGCCATGTCCCGACTGGATAGGATAACTCACATTATTATTCCATTTTATGATGGCACACGAATTATAGGTATTTGGTCCCTTACAGCCCATCTTATAAAGACAATATCCTTTCTTTGCGTTTTCATCATCAAACGATTTAACAAACAAACCGGCATCATAACATGGACGGCGATAACATGTATCGTGAATACGACGTCCATAGAAGACCTTCGGTCTGCCCATATTATCGAGTTCGGGAAGCTTATCGAAAGTCACATAATACGATATTACCCCCGCCATTACATCGGCAATAGGCGGACATCCCTGAACATTAACCACGGGTTTGTCGGGGTGAAGCTTATGTACAGGTTTGGCTTTCGTCGGATTAGGATAGGCCGCCTGAATGCAACCTGAACTTGCGCAATTACCCCACGCAATAATTGCAGCAGCACCTTTAGCTCCTTCATCAAACACATCTTTAGCGCTTTTTCCGGCAATGGTACAATATCCGGGATTTCCTGTAGGTACAGCCCCTTCCACCACCATGATGTATTTGCCATAATTTCTTTTCATCGCTTCGGCACGCACTGCCTCGGCTTGTTCACCGGCAGCAGCCATCAGTGTATCAGTATATTCGAGAGAAATCAGTTCGAAAAGAATCTCCTGAATTACCGGATGCGAGGCACGTATAAACGATTCGCTGCAACAGGTACATTCCTGAAAATGATACCAGATCACCACAGGTTTAGGTTTTGTGTCAAACTGCTCTACCATTTTTGCAATACCGGTAGTGCTCAATCCAAGCATACCACCCATCAAACCGCAGAACTTCAGGAATTGTCTTCTGGAATACCCTTTATCCGAAAGTTCTTCGTAGAAAGTTTTTTTCTCCTTTTTCATATCAATCAATTTAATATTAACATATTCGCGGAAGCTGTTCACCCGAGATCATTTCGATAATTCGTTTATTACCAAATGCCCCTTTCATTAATACTATGCCGGGGTTGCTCTCGGTTACTTTGCCTATGATTTGCGCATTTGCACCATGTTTGCTTTCTCGTATGATATGAAGTGCCTGTTCTGTATCTTCCTTCGCCACAAATACCAGTAATAACCCTTCGTTGGCTACAAAAAGCGGGTCCATTCCCAATAATTCACAAGCTGCATTCACGCCCGCACTTACCGGTAATTTATCTTCCTTAATCTCTATCCCAACGTGTGCAGTCTGGGCTATTTCATTGAGTGTGCTCGATAAACCGCCACGAGTAGGGTCCCGCAAAACATGGACATCAGGAATTTGTTTCATCAACTTACTCACCATGTCTGTCAGCGCAGCCGTATCACTCTTCACTTCGCTCTCGAATCCAAGATTGTTTCTGGTTGAAAGAATACAAACACCATGTTCACCGATGTTTCCGGTAACAATAATGCTATCTCCGGGTTTAGCATTCAGAGGTGATATTGAGGTCTGATCAGGAATCACTCCGATGCCCGATGTATTGATATAAATCTGATTCCCGCGATTTCGCTCAATGACCTTTGTATCTCCTGTTACAATATATACACCTGCTTCTTTGGCAGCTTTAGCCATCGTTTCGACAATGACTTCTAAATTCTTCATCGGGAATCCTTCTTCAATAATAAATCCTGCCGATAAATATTGTGGGGTTGCTCCGCTGCAAAGCAGATCGTTTATGGTACCATTTACAGCCAGATCGCCAATATTTCCTCCCGGAAAAAAAACCGGATCAACAACAAATGAATCTGTAGTAAACGCTATTCTTTTGCCACTTAACACAAGTTGCGCACTATCATGCTCTTGCTCCAGATATTCATTTTTGAAATATTTATAGAATAGCGAACCGATAAGCTGTTGTGTCAGTTTACCGCCGCCTCCATGTGCAAGTTGTATCGTGTCATGGTTGTATAATGGTATTGTGCATTGCATTGATATCATCTTATTTAGTTTTTATAGTTTAAGCTGGTTTTCTGTATCGATAATAAGCGGCACAAACGCCTTCGGAAGAGACCATAGGTGCTCCTTTCGGAATCTCCGGCCTGCAGGTGTGCCCGAAATAGGGGCAATCCTTGGGCACAGCCAGTCCTTTCATGATTTCTCCAACCATACATAGTTCTTTACCCGATGCCAATGTTTTCGGTTTGCCGAATCGCCTGCAGGCATCGAAGTGCGAATATTCATCCTTTAATCTGAATCCTGTATCGGGGATATTGCCTAAGCCCCGCCAGCCTTGTTCTGCTATTTCGAAAACACCATGGAGTGCAGCTTTTGCTTTTGCATTTCCATCTTCGGGAACAATTCGTGCATATGGATTTTCTACAGTATGCAGCCCGGCTTCCAGTTGCCTGATATTGGTGTAAATTCCAAGTAGTATATCTACAGGTTCGAAACCGGTGACGGCAAATGGAATTTGATAGGTTGAAGCGAGCTGATGATATTCGCTCAGTCCGGTAATGGCACATACGTGTCCGGCAGCCAGAATGCCATCTACCTCAAAATCGGGCAAACTGCATAAATGTTCGATAATGGGTGGTACTGCAAACAGTGCAGTCAGTAAAGTAAGGTTCTTTAGTCCCAATCGTTCGGCTTCGAGTACAACATGTGCATGGATTGGTGCTGTGGTTTCAAAACCGATAGCAAACAAGACGACTTCCCGATCGGGGTGTTCGGCAGCTATTTTTAGCGCATCTATGGGTGAATAGATAATCTGTACATCAGCTCCCATCGATTTTGCGGTAAGAAGATCGATTTCCGTTCCAGGTACCCGAAGCATATCACCGAAAGAGAGTATTATTGCCTGGTGATTCAGTCCCAGATCAATGGCAGTATCAATGGTTTTCTGCGGTGTCACGCAAACCGGACAGCCCGGACCATGAATAATCTGAATTTCACCGGGCAGCATATCTTCCAGATTGTAGCGCGCAATGGCATGCGACTGACCACCGCATACATCCATGATTTTCCATGGTCTCGTTACAGTTGCTTTTATGGCTTTTACAAGTCCTTCACCATACACGGCATTTCTGTATGGATTTTCATTGCTCATGACATGCTGCTTTATAGGGTTTATGATATACTCAAATTGCTCTGATCTACCAGATTTAATGCTTCCACTGTTTTTTGTGCCTCTTCTTTATCTATTACCGAGATAGCCATCCCTGCATGTGCAAGTATGTAATCACCTTCAGCTGCATCAACCCATGCAATACAGATTTCTTTTGAAATACCTCCGAAATCGACAATGGCTTGCCTGATTAAATCGTCAGGATTTACAACTTTAATAACTTTTCCGGGGATAGCTAAACACATTATTTTATCATTTTTCATATTGAACAATCATTTTTAGTTAAATGTTCAGTATATTTAATAGTGCTTTAATAAATTTATTCAACGGTGGCAGAATGCTATGAAATAACGATTAAGGGATTGGTTCAGGGGGTAGGTTTCAGACCTTTTGTGTATACACTTGCCAATGAATTAAATTTGCGGGGCACCGTATCGAATAATTCTGCGGGTGTGTTTATTCAGTTGCAATCCTCTGTCTTTCAGAAAGATGTTTTTCTTGAACGGCTGCGAAATGAAAAGCCTGCAATTTCTAAGATTACATCCATAGAAGTCTGCGAATCTTATAAAGATTTTAAATTCAGTAAATTCGAAATCACCTCAAGCAATCTTGCGCATAATCAGATTACCCGGGTGAGCCCCGATATCGGCATTTGCAGTAAATGTCTCGAAGATTATGCTCATCAGCCACATCGCCTTAAGTACCCTTTTGTAAACTGTACAA
>CAMTOS010000139.1 GCA_947074195.1 uncultured Bacteroides sp. | reverse complement strand
GTTGGCGAACCAGGGCTGTTTCGATGCATTATCGAAGAAGAGGCGAAGGGCGTTGTCGCTGTAGCGGATGCACTTGTGAATGGGGAGTTCTTCTTCGGGAAAGATCTCTTTGTAGCGTTCGGGGATGGCAAACGGATGGTGCGAGGAGGCAGTAAAGATACCGGTGGTAAAGGGCTGCGGGAATGTCGACATTTTATCGGCGTAGAATTGCATGAATTCTTCGTCCCAGATGGCCCAGTTGCCATCAAAATCATCATCGTTGTTGTAATCTTCGCGACCATAATAGTCGGGGTAGCCCACCGAACGGGCGTAGGCCTGAAAGCCCATAGAGCCATTGCGGGCACCATGGAAAAAGGCAGTATGATAGCCTTTCTTTCTGAGTTCACTACCGATGCCCGATAGTTTGTTGAGCGAAGCGGGCGTCAGGAAAAAAGGTTCGATAAAACGGGGGATACCCGAGAGTACAGAGGGAAGCCCGTCGATGCTCTGCTGACCGTTGGCCAGGGAGTATTCGTAGGTCAGACTATGATGGATCAGCGAATCGAGAAAGGGGGTATATCCTTTATAGTTGCCTTCGTCGAGGGTGGTATTCAGTGCGCCGATATACTCTTTGCCGAAACTCTCCATGACCAGCACCACTACATTTTTCGGGGTAAACGTGGTCGTATCAGACGGGTAATGCAAAGGCGAATAAACGCTCTCCATATCTTCTAAAGAGGCATAGTATTGCGGCTCCAGAAAAGGTTTCTTTCCTATGGTGCGCATCAGCGAGAAGGGGGTATTGAGCACAATGGCTGCCTCGGCCGGGCGGTCTACATATTGATTGGCATTGCTGATGGTGATGGGGCGAACGTCACGACCCATACCTCCGCGCATTCCGAAGATGACGAAGGGGACAACGAGCAGAAGCAGTGCAGTGTTGAAGATATAATAGGTAAGTAGTCGCGGACGCGGATCGACTTTGGGCTGTCGATAGCCTTTCCACAAGAGGAAGGCCATGGCCACGAAAAGCAGCGCGAGGTACCAGTGGCGCAGAATCTCTATGCCGAAGATACCGGCAAGGTTGTCTTCATTGGCAAACTGGCCGAATACCGAGGCGGTGGTGCGGCGACCGGAGTACTGAAAGTAAACGACATCGGCCAGATTAACGGCAATGGCGATGAGGTTAGTGATGACGAAAATCCACTTGATGCTCCGTTCATAGCAACGGCTCTCTTTCCAGTGCAGGGGAAGGAGCAGCAACACCATCCACAGCACGTTGATGTACATAATGGCCGACGTATCGAATACGAGTCCGCCACCCATCATTTCCCAAAGATGTCCGAAGCTGAGGTCGGGATAATACGAAGCATTTTCCCAGACAAACACAAGGCGGCATACCATGTAACAAAGGTACACCATCAGTAAATTGATAAGCAGGGCTATGGGGGTAGAAAAGAGGGTTTTAAAACGGTTCATCGCAGTCAGTCAGTTGTTTTTGTAAAGTGTGTGCAAAGATATGAAATGTTATTGCAACATCTGTTTCAAACGAACCCCAAAAATGCGATGAACTGAAAAACGGGCTAACCTCTGTCGGCTACCGAATAGTCGAATGCGCCATAAATAAAGAAGATGACTAAGAACGCCACTATCGAAATGATGATCCCGGCAATGGCCAGTCCGCGATTCTTTCTGAACATGCCAAGGACAGAAAAGAACGCACCAAGTGCCCAGAGAATCCATCCCAGAATATCGATCCACCCCAGCAGCAGCGCAACGATCGACATAATAAACCCAACTCTGCCCAGTACATTCGAGCTTTTATCGGCAGTAAGCTCCACTTCCCGCTGCTCTTCCCGCCTTCTTTCTTCGTTATTTCCCATATCGTTTAAATTTTATGTGATTAGATTTTATCAGGTTGCTTCTCTAAAAAATAACGCAGAAATCTAAACAAATGTTTCTGCAGGAAGAGATATTTCTGCACTGAGCGGATTAAAAAAATAAAGAAGCGTGGCTCAATGAACCACGCCCCTAACCAACAATAAAACTATCAAATCAAAAAAAACGAATCGCCCTATTAATACGGTGGAACTCCGGCCACGGCTTCTTCGCCACCAACTGCGAAAAGTAACAGCATCAAGCCGATGAAGCAAATAAACAGACCGGCAATGGCCAGTGCGCGCGGCACTTTGAAGCAGCCCACGAAAGAAAGGATAACACCAAGTATCCAGAATATCCAGCCTATAACATTGACCCAGCAAAATATAACGCTAAGGATAGCAAATACGAAACCTGCCACACCTATGCCGTTCGATCTTGCCCAGTGCTGAGTAGGAACATAATCATCACGATTTTCTTCTCTACGTCTTTCTTCATGATCACCCATATTATTTATTATTTAAGTAAAACATTGCGAGATGTCCCTTGCCACAGGTAATCTGGGGTATCGGGCAGACGGACATGATAAAAACACATGAATAAGGATTTAGGTTTACTGAATCGGTGAAAAAGAAGAGTCTGTATTATTATAATTTAAGAAAAGCGGGAAGTGAGGGTATTGAAATGAGGGAGAGGCCGATGCTTTGTCGTGCTATTTTTGTTTCTTTGCACAACAATAATCACCCAACCATATGAAAATAGGATTTGATGCGAAGAGAGCGGCACAAAACCGCACTGGACTCGGTAACTATAGCCGCTTTGTGATAGATGTTCTGGGACGATATGCTCCGCATAACGACTATCAGCTCTATGTGCCGAGCCCGAAGAAGACACAGCTTCTGCCCGAGGCTACTGAGCAGCAGGAACTGATCTTCCCGACATCGGTTTCGGGAAAGAAACTACCTTCGCTTTGGCGCATCTGGGGAATTACGAAAGATATCGAGGAACATGGCACGCAGCTTTTCCATGGTTTGAGCAATGAGCTTCCGCTAACGATTAAGCGTGCCGGCGGGGTGAAGAGTATTGTGACAATTCACGATCTGATCTTCCTGCGCTATCCGGAATATTATAAATTCATCGACCGAAAGATTTATACCTATAAGTTTCGCCGCGCTGCCAAAGTATCGGACAGAGTGATTGCGGTGAGCGAATGTACCAAACGTGATTTGGTGCACTACTTTAACATCAGCCCCGATAAGATTGATGTGGTGTATCAGGGTTGCGATAAGCAGTTCAGAGTAAAAGCCACGGAAGAGAAGAAGACGGAGGTGAAGAAAAGATACGGATTACCCGATGAATATGTGCTTTACCTTGGAACAATAGAATCGCGCAAGAACCTGATGCTGGTGGCCCGTGCCCTGAAAGAAATGGCGAATCCGCCGCAGGTGATTGCTGTAGGAAAGCACACGCCTTATGCCGATGAGGTACAGGCATTCCTAAAAGAAAACGGACTGGAGAATAATCTCAGAATGATTCATGGTGTGCCGTTCGATGAACTCCCTTCCCTCTATCAGATGGCGCATTTGTTTGTCTACCCATCGTTCTTCGAAGGCTTCGGTATCCCTTTGCTTGAGGCGCTTTGCAGTGGTACTCCCGCTATCGGAGCTACCGGTTCGTGCCTGGAAGAGGCAGGCGGTCCGTCGTCTTTATATGTTGATCCTAAAGATGAAAAGGCATTGGCTGCGGCCATGGAGCAGATTCTTAGCGATGAAACTCTACGCCAAAAGATGATTGCCGACGGATACACGTATGCCGCCCGGTTCGAGGATGAACCATTGGCCAACGATTTGCTGAAAGTATATGAAAAGGTGATGAAATAATCGCTTACAAACGACTTAAACGCTTTTCGCGTTCTTCTTCTGAGAACATCTTATTGAATTCTTCGCGCGTGCGTTTCCAGCGGTTGTGCGACCATAACCAGTAAGGCGGATTCTTGCGTATATTCGCCTCGAGCAAACGAATGTATTTCTCTGTCAGACCAAATGTCGGTATCTCTTTTACATTGTCGCTGATGAGCTCGAAACGGCAGGTGTAGTGACCGCGACTGGTTCTCGTAAAATCGATAAAAACAGCTACAGAGTCAACAAGACGGGTGATGCGTTCAGCACCGGTGAAGACAGGTGTGTCATGGTTCAGAAACTCGGTAAAGTAGTGGATGTTCTGATACATTGGCACCTGATCGGAAATATACCCCACGCAACTATTGAAACCCTGGCGTTTCCATCCTACAACCGTGCGGAATGTATCTTCCATGGTGATACATTGTGTAGTGAAACGACTACGCAGATAAAGAAAAAGTTTATCGAATGCAGGGTTTTCGAGAGCATGATATATTTGTCCACGCTTCTGTTCGCCTTCCAGACAAAGAGGTATGGCACTGAGCCACTCCCAGTTACCACAATGGCCCAGGAACAACGATACCGAACGACCTTCGTTAAGGTATTTGTTCAGCATATCGGCATTCTCGAACTTCAGACGACGGCGCATCTGTTTCTCGCTGATGGAAAACAGCTTTACGGTTTCGGCAAATATATCGCAGAAATGGCGGTAGAATTTCTTTTCGATGTCCTGAATCTCGCTCAGATCTTTCTCGGGAAACGAAGAAGTGAGGTTGCTACGGACTATTTTACGACGGTAGCGCAAAAGGTAATATACCAGCAGGAAGTTGAGGTCTGAAACAAAGTAAAGTACGCGCAATGGCAATAGCGAAGCCAAAAACCAAAACACATAGACTAAGTAATATAATGCGGTATTTATCCGTCGTAAGAGATGCATATTCTTGTTTAAATTAAAACTCCCTCCACCTTATTAATCACCTGCTCGGGGCGGATGTCGTACATGCAGGCATAATCGCCACGGAAGCATGGTTTGTCACCGAAGATCGAGCAAGGACGGCAGGGCATATCAAGCTGAACAGTATTTACAGGCAATTGCTTCCAACCCAGGAAGCCGGCATACGGATGCGTTGCTCCCCACACCGATACCACGGGCGTGTTTACGATAGAGGCCAGATGCATATTGGCCGAGTCCATCGATAACATCACGTCGAGGTGACTAATGAGGTTGAGTTCTGTACCCAGATCGATTTTGCCTACCATCGATGTGAGCGTAGGGTATTTATCTACCCATTCATCCAGTATTTTCTTTTCGTGAGGACCTCCTCCAAAGAGGAACACACGTGTATTAGGGCGACGGCTAAAGTGATCGACCACTTTCTCCATCAGTTCCAGCGGATAGATTTTGCCTTTATGCTTGGCAAACGGAGCGATGCCGAGCCATTCTTCTCCTTTCGGTTTCGGTCCGGTGATGGGTTCTATCTTCGAGAAGTCGCCCATCTCGTTTCCGTAGATCGATGTAAAGTTGAGCAACACCGGGAAACCCAGGTTCTCGAGCACATCGGCATAACGGCGAAAACCACTTTTCAGCGGTTTCAGTACTTTGTCTTCCTGACGCGTCAGACGGCGTTTGGCTTTGCGCTCTTTGTCGATTTTCTCCATACCGGCACCCGTCACCGCAAATCGCATACGCAGATATTTGGTACGGAGTACGTTGTGGAAATCAGCAATGTAGTCGAACTTCATCGGCTTGAGTTCGGCAAACAAACGGTTCAACCCTTCCACACCTTTATGCTTGCCCTTCAGATCGGCCACATAGAAACTAACGTTCGGTGGCATCTGCGCAAACAGAGGTTTAAGCTGCTCACGGCTGAGAACAGTGATTTCGAGGTCGGGGTATTGTACGGCAAGCGATGTAATAACCGGTACGGTCATTGCCACATCGCCCAGGGCCGAAAAACGCATAATCAGGATACGAGCCATAGCTGTATGATTTATTTCTTGGCGTAAAGCACCGGATTAAGAGCCGGATCGTTATACATCTTCATCTGTTTGTACACTTTCATGTACTTGCTTCCGGCTTCGATATCGGCCAGCAAACGGTCGATCGCAGCAGAAAGGTCATCTCTTTGTTCCAGCAATACGGCAAGTTTCTTTTCGCACTGTGCATGGTGCTCAGGGGTAGTATCTGTACGTTCTACCTCTTTTTGCATATGATAGATTTTAAGCGCAAGGATAGACAAGCGGTCGATAGCCCACGCAGGACTCTCGGTATTGATAATCGCATCTTCCAGCGGCTTAACGTCTTTGTATTTATCAAGGAAATAGCTGTCGATAAGTTCCACTAAATCAGTACGGTCCTGATTCGAACTATCGATGCGGCGCTTAATAGCCAAAGCTTCAACAGGGTCGATGTTCGGATCACGAATGATATCTTCGAGATGCCATTGCACCGCATCAATCCAGTTTTTCAGGTATAAGTAATATTCAATGGTTTTAAGTTCGTATGGATTCACCATTTCAGCATCAACATGATCGGCAACATGGTAATCATTTGTCGATCTCTGAAATATATCATTGCTTAGGCTACTAAATGTCATAAATTCAATGTTTTAAAAAGTGTATTAGAAGACAAAGCTATGAAATAATAATTATCTGCCCAAGATTTTGTAACATTTTTATGATAACTTTGTTGGATTAGAAAAAGATGTCTGATATGAAAATCGTAATTGATAATAAAATCCCGTACATCCGCGAAGCAGTGACGCGGATAGCCAGTGAGGTGGTCTATGCCGAAGGAATAGACTTCACTCCAGAGATGGTAAAAGATGCCGATGTACTTATTGTACGCACCCGCACCCGTTGCAACCGTTTTCTGTTAGAAGGCAGCAGCGTGAAGTTCATCGCCACGGCTACCATCGGGTTCGACCATATCGATACAGAGTATTGCCGTGAAGCGGGCATCAGCTGGAGTAATGCGCCGGGTTGCAATGCGGCATCGGTGGCACAGTACATCGAGTCGGTGCTGACGCTGCTGAAGATGGCGCGACTGGAGGATCTGAGCCAATACACGCTGGGTATTGTGGGAGTTGGTAATGTAGGTAAGAAGGTGGCCGAACTGGGTACACAACTGGGCATGAAGGTGCTATTGAACGACCCTCCCCGTGCCGATGAGGAAGGCAGCGAAGGCTTTGTCTCGTTGCAGGAAATTGCCGAGCAAAGCGATATCATCACGTTTCATACACCTTTGATCAGGGGTGGTAAATACAATACTTTTCACTTGGCTGCCGAGGAGTTTTTCGGGATGCTGAAGAAGCAGCCGGTTATCATTAACAGTGGCCGTGGAGAAGTCATAAAAACGGAAATCCTGAAAGCGGCGATGGACCGCCATCTGGTAAGCGAGGTGATTCTTGATGTGTGGGAAAATGAACCGAACATCGACCTGGAATTGCTGGGTCGTGTAGTAATTGGTACGCCTCACATTGCAGGCTATTCGGCCGATGGAAAGGCGAATGCCACGAGCATGGCACTCAATGCAGTGAGTACTTTCTTTGCCCTTGGCGAGCGCTTCGACATTGCGCCACCTGCGCCGCAAGAGTCAGTCATTAAGGCACCTGATTATGATGAAGCGATACTCCGCATCTACGATCCACGCACCGATTGTGATGAGCTTCGCACCGCGCCCGAGAAGTTTGAATGGCTGCGCGGGCACTATCCGTTCCGCCGCGAGAAGACGGCTTATACGATTGATATTACCGACTAACCCCATCAGTATTCTATATAAAAAAGGAAACCGCCTGCACTTCTGCATGGCGGTTTTTTTATGGTTTCAGACAGAACCATCTGACTTACTGTGTCAATCTTTTTCTATCTGTCGTCTCTTAACTCTTTATGAAAATCAACATAACTATCGCCCACATCAAAGTTCTGTAGCAGTGTACCGTTATCGCCGTACAGATTGCCTTGCATCAGGTA
>CAMTOS010000138.1 GCA_947074195.1 uncultured Bacteroides sp. | reverse complement strand
GCATTCGACCACTCTGCCATCTCTCCAAAACTCCTTTACAGAAGTGCTTTTCGTTTAAAGCGTTGCAAAGATACGTATCTTTTTTTAATCTGCAATAGCCAGAGCAAAATTTGCAAAAAAAAGTGCTGTCTTTGTTCAAAATTTCTTTGAGTAAAGACAGCACTAACCGATTTGAGTTTCTTAATCGATTTGTTTATTTGATTAATTTCTTGGTGTGTCTCACTCCATTAGCTTCAATCGTTAGCAGATATGAGCCTGATGAGAGATAATCGAGACCACTCAGGTGAATTTGTTCGCCACCATTTACGGTATATTCATTTTGAAGAATAGTTACACCATCTATGGCAAAGATAGAAACTAATGTTCTTCCTTGTATCGATTTGGGGACAATTAACGAAATTGTATCTGTGAATCGGGTAGGGTAAACAATGAATTCATCTTTCACTGAAACCTTGTCTTCAATGCCTGTCGATGAACCATTATCGTAAAGTTCGCGCACTTTGCCGGCACTCATGGCGCCTTCGTAAATACGAAGCTCATCGAGTGCACCAACAAAAGGAGTATTAAAGTTTACGTTGCAGTTGCCGATGATAAACTTTTCGATTTCCGAAATATCACCGGTATTGTCCTGTGCCTGGCCAATTAATATTCCGTCAGCATACATTTTCAGAAGCTTTTCATCGGTGTCGCGTACACAAACAAGATGGTGCCATGCATTATCGAAGTATTCAGTGGCAGCCACATCAACGTTCGATTTAGTAATATCATCATCAATAGCAAATGTTAGTTTGCCATTCTTATATTGTACACCAAACCATTTACCCGATGCGCCGGTTGCCACATCTTTCTTGTGACTCCCTTTGTGTAGCAAATACCAGTCTGTTGATGCGCCGCCTTCTGAACGGAACCACAACTCGATCGAGAAGTCTTTTGTGCCCAATGACAACTGATCATAATGTTCCTGTTCTAAACGACGATCCGTTGGCGTTGCCGGGAAACTGATGGCCTGACCAATCTGACCTTCAATCTGAGCAGGTACAAAGTTCACCGGGATGGCACCGCCATAAACATCATTTGCAATCATAGAGCCACCAACATTATCAAAATTGAAAACGGCAAGATCGGTTAGCTCAACCTGTTGCTTACAAGTGATTGTGCCGGTAAGGGTTGCAGGAATTTCACTTCCTGTCGATTCTATATTATAATGGTATACTCCCAATTCCAATGGTGATCCGGATATTGTAAACTTTCTGTTTTCGGTATCAACATCGAACTGAATGCCTTCGGGTAAGCCGGTTGCAGTTACATTGTCGGCATTCTTCCAGGTATAGATAATTGGTTCAATTTCATAACCTAATTCTATGGCTTGCGTCAACGCACCACTGTTTTTATCTTTTGCAAAAGATGCACGTTCTGAATTATAATCTCCGAGATAATATCCTAAATGCGGAGGCTGATTGTAGGCTACATTCTGCCATGCTACAGACATACGGTAGATGTGGTCGTGCATCAATGTCGGAACTTTATATTCTGTAGGAATAGTTGTAGTGAAGAGCAGCAAGTCAGAACAAGTTTCTGAATCCCACAGAATCACCTCTTCGCGCCAGTCCCCCAGAATATCGGCACTAAGATTTGGAGTAGCCTTTGTTGTGTTACAAGAGGCTGCATTGCTGTAATCTGAAAATGTGATGAGGCGGTTGGTGCCATTGCCATTCCATTTATCGATTTTCACGCCATCAAGCAATTCATCTTGTAAATCACCATCCCAGTAAACGCGGAAGTTTACAGACGGACGCTTGGTTGATATGATTTCACCTTTGCAGTTATAAACGTTGTTGATTTTTGTTCCATCAGAATATGAACCCGATACCCAGAATTCATGTCCGCGATGGTTCACATCAATATCAGCAGCTATACCACGGCCAATATCTGATTTGGTTTGTTCGCCATAATAGACTTCACCCGTAGCGGCATTGCGGAGTTCGAAACCATAAGGTGCATTTTTTTCTTCGTGTGGAGAGAAGATTTCGTAGCCATCGATATCCGGATCGAGATCACCGAAATGCAGTGCATCACCATGACCGAAACCTGTACGATAAAGCAAAGAACCATCGTTATTGATCACTGAAGAACCATAGATGATTTCGTCGCATCCGTCACCATCTACATCGCCTACTGCAAGACTGTGATTTCCTTCGCCGTAAGCACCTTGACCCGATGTGCTCGAATCGTGCAGCCATTTTAGCGTAAGATTCGTACCATCAAAGTCATAAGCGGCAAGGGTAGAGCGGGTATAGTAGCCGCGACACATCACTACGCTTGGCTTAACACCATCAAGGTAAGCAACACCTGCCAGATAGCGCTCTGAGCGATTGGCATAGTTGTCTCCCCATCCGCTGACACTACCACGTGCCGGAGTGTAAGCCACTGTCGATATCTCTGCACCAGTTTCACCATTAAAGACAGTGAGATATTCAGGACCGTTCATTACAATACCGGCATTACTACCTGTTGAACGATGATCTTTCGTTGGGTCATCAGAACCCATAATAACATAGTTATTTAGTCCGTCAATGGTTCCGGGAGCAGTTTTGCAAACGATTTCTGCTTTGCCATCTCCGTCAAAATCGTAAACCATAAATTGCGTATAGTGTGCGCCGGCACGAATATTCTGACCTAAATCGATACGCCAAAGGAAAGTTCCATCGAGTTTGTAGGCATCAAGATATACATTGCCGGTATAACCACGATGAGAGTTATCGCGTGAGTTGCTTGGATCCCATTTTACAATAATCTCATATTGCCCGTCTCCGGTAAGGTCGCCAACACTACAATCATTTGGTGAATAGTCATAAGGCTGTCCCTCTGGATAACTTTCGGTAGAATTGTTGTTTTTTACTGTATAGGGTAGTGTTACACCACTTGGTGGGCGCTGAAGAGAAATTCTTTTATAAGGCTCTGCCCATACGGTTGTTTCATCGGATGTCTCAACGATTTCTCCATTCAGTAATGATTTGATGACATACTGCGCATCAACACTTCCTGCAGCATCCACAAAATTAGTTTTCTTGCTGAGAGGTTCTTCATTGATTTTCGTGCCATCTCTATAGATATCAAAACTCATATTCCGGTCATCGGTGCCCAGGCTTCTCCAGGAGATAAACACACCATCCGGACTTTTAACAGCAACTACACCTCTATCGAGTTTTTCGAGTTGAGTTTGCTGTGCATTCAGAGGCATCAGGCTACTGCCCATAAGCAGACAGCCCAACATAAAGGTTGTACGTTTCATAATTAGTTTTAAGAATTACACAAATGTTATGTCTGCAAAACTAAGATAAACCACTGAGGAAATAGTTTACATATTATTATAAAAGATGTAATAATTGATATAATAGCCGTGACTTGTGTAAAAACTGTTTGGTGCATAGCCTTATGCACTGTAGTGAAACCCTATCTGCACTACAGTGCATAAGGCTATGCACCAGCTTGTTTAACTATGGAGAAAAAGAAAAACGTGTACAATCTTACAGAAGAGTGTACACGTTTCGATGGTAGGATCACGCTTGCTTTATGGTTAGCTCATGCATGATTATATTTTGTTGATTTTAAAAGCTCTTTTGTATTTCCTTTTACTGATATGAATTAAGAGAATAAAAAAAAAGGAGTCATCACTGACTCCAATCCTTATTAACCTTAAATCTAATACTATGAAACACTGATGCAAAGGTACGACTTATTCTGATACCTCCAAAAAATACAACTATATTGATAAGATATATAACAACGTTTAATAGTTGAGTTTATTTTAGTTGTGAAAACAGCAATTATCCATTAACATAAAGGATTAACTAAACAGAAACAAAAAAGCCGGTACAGAAATTCATCTGTACCGGCTTTCATATATTTGGGTTTAAGTTGATTAGCGAGCTACGTAAAGTACGCTTGTTTCCAACATCTGGTGAGCAGCCATCATACCCTGAGCATCAAGAGAGATTGTAGTTGATGCGCCGTTTGGCAAGTAAAGCTGTGCAGTACCATCATTGTTTACTTTTACAAGTTCTTTAGAGTATTCACCTGCTACAACATTCCATGTATCAGTTTCTTTGCTGTAGATCAATTCCATAGCAGCTTCTTCGCCTTCTTTAGAAATAGAGTAGCCATTGTCGATAGTTTCTACAAGATAATCGCTGTTTACACCTTTTACTCTCTTCACTTCGCCAACACTTGCCATTGGGTTAGAACCACTCCAGAATTCGATAGAGTTGATTACCAATGCATCAGCAAGATAAGCTACACCATATACCGGAATGATATTAAGTGCAAGAAATACTAATTCGTTTACAAATTTGTTTCCTACAGTCTGATTCCATGAAGAAATACGGTTAAACAAACCGAAAGAACCAACGCAAGAGCTAAAAAGCATAGTAGAACAAAGTGCCAGTACGACAACTGGCATAAATCTGTTTTTTCTCATAATTAAAAGTTTCTTATTTATTTTGTGGTTTTAAAAAGCGTGCAAATATACAACTAATTTGTGAATATTGTTCTTTTGCGTTAAACAAAAAATATAGGAAGTGCCGCTATTCCCTTGTTTAAAAGGCTTTCATACAGAATAAGATAAGAAATATTTCTTAATCCATAAATAGATTAGTTGCAAATGGAAATATTCTTCAATGTTAAGTTTTTGATATATTCTTTTCGAATTTCACCATCTTTTGAGGCACGTATTTTCAAATCCTCAAATAAAAAATCGGATAATTCGAATTGATCTGATGTACCAACATTGAAGAAAATGTCACAATCCAAATCTACATTCCGTAGCGTGATATGTCTGGCAAATGATTTAGGCATTTTGTCTTCACCTTTTAAATCGAAGAACTGCGTCCAGGGTTGAATGTACAGACAGTTGATAGCTTTGCCTTTAATATCTTCTACCGTTACATATTCATAAGTTTGCGGAGTGTCCGGTCGCATCTTTAGCCATAATAAACGTTGTGCCTGTTCCACAATGGTACATCTTCTCATCACAATGTTGCGGTCATATACCGATTCGCTTCCAAAGGTCAGAGCACTATGGCAAAATCCGAAAGTACAATCTTCAATAATGATATTTATATTGCTGCCGTTGTCGGGGTCGATATCTGCTTTAGGCCCTTTACCGCCTTTCAGCGCAATGGCATCATCGTTTACGGCCATATAGCAGTCTTTAATAAGAATGTTCTGGCAGGCATCAATATCTACTGCATCGGTGCTTGGTGCTTTTACCGGGGCATAGGGCGAGTAAATATAAAGATGAAGTAGCTTAACATATTCGCATTTATATAAATGAGTAGTCCAGAATGGAGAATTGATCAGCTTAACTCCGGAAAGTTGTATATTCTTGCTATTCGAAATATAGATTAATCGTGGGCGAAGTTCATCCATATTCGTGCAATCAGGATTTACTGCACGACGTTGCCAGAATGATTTCCAGTATCGTAATCCGTTTCCATCGATTGTGCCTTTTCCTGAAATGGTGAACCCGTCAAGTCCGTCGGCATTAATCAGAGCTGCAAAATAATTTAGTGTTTGTCCCTCCATGCGCGTTTTAACTACGGGGAAATGGCTGATATCGTCACTTCCTTTCAGCACAGCTCCTTCTTCTAAATATAAATGAGTGTTCTGTCTGAAGAAAAGCGAACTCGTTAGAAAAGTGCCTTTAGGAATAATAATTATTCCACCATTATTACTTGCAGCTTTATCAATGACGCTCTGCAAAATTTCAGTTTGGAGAAGGGTGCTATCGTTTACGGCTCCATGTTCGGTAATGATATATTTTTCGCCAAGCTTATTCAGATCCGTTTCTATATGTTCATAAAACCATTCAGGTATTGATGTGCCGTCAGGAAATAGATTATGAGCATAAGTATTGAATGATATAAAAGCGATGAGAAAGCTAATAAAGATGTGTTTTGTCATATTTATATAATGTAGATTTGATGTTATCGGGTAAATTAATCTTGTGGGAGATAAATAAAGTAATCAAAATCGGCATAAGAATTACTTCGCTTATAAGGAGATACGGCATATAAACCTATGTATACACCGGTAAAGCCACCATTAGTTTCGGAGCTCAGGTATTTAGTATCCATTTTATCGATGGTGATGTATTTTTTGCCATCAGTAGAGTAGCTGAAGGTATAATCGTTGTTTCCTCCCTGAACCGACAAACAGATTTTGCCATTAGGTACTGTTATTTCATTGGCTATATGCGTCATCTTTCCCAATTTATAGCGTAACACTACTTTTTGCTCTTTATCGCGGGTTTGTTCTACATATAAATCATAATGCGCATTATTATTCATGTATAGTGTAATGCCGGCTTCGTCTCCGGCTTTGGCTTTCCCCATTTCGACTGCAGTACCTGCTGCAAAATTAATATGTTGCTGGCGACGGGCGATAAAAGTTGGTGAATCGATATAGTCAAGTGTAATGTCAGTACCTTTTAACCGCAGATAGCCGGGTCTTTCAGTCAGCGAATAATCTTCAGGATTAGGATTGCGCAAATAATTCCATTCATAGCCCGGTGTGTCTTCATTAAAATCATTCATGGTTGGCAGGGGAACAAATGGCTGTAGCGGAAGAGTGGGCGCATCCATTTCAAGATCTATCGTTCCATCGCCATTTATAACCGGCCATGCATTCTCATCCCATCGAACCGGAGCAAGAAATGTTTCTCTTCCAAGTACGTGATGCAAGCCGCTTTGCGGACGAAATGCAAGACAAACCATCCACCAGCTTCCATCGGGTGCCTGAATAAGGTCGCCATGTCCTGTTCCCTGAATAGGGTTGAGCTGAGCATTCATGCCAACATGCGTTAAAATAGGATTAGCAGGGTTCGATTCGTAAGGTCCGTCGATATGCTTGCTACGAGCAATCGTAATATTGTGTCCGTACTCTGTCCCGCCTTCAGAAATCAAAAGATAATACCAGTCATCTTTTTTATAGATGTGCGGGCCTTCCGGATATCGCCCACCGGTGCCTTGCCAAATAGCTTTACCTTCGGAAAGTAACTTTCCGGTAATAGGGTTGATCTCATATAAATAGATTGTATTATTGGGGTTGACTGTCAGATAGCATTTTCCGTCTTCAAAATAGAGTGAGGGGTCTATGCCATCTACATCAATCCATGCGGGTTCAGACCATGGGCCGGTAATATTCTTACTGAAAACGATAAAATTGCCACGATTAGTCACGTTAGTGGTTACCATATAAAATATTCCTTCATGATGTCTGAGGGTGGGTGCATAAATCCCTCCCGATGGGCCACATTTATCTAACGGGAGTTGAGATGTCCTTGTCAGGCAATGGCCAATGGGTTGCCAGTTTATCAGATCCTTACTGTGATGAATCGGTACTCCAGGAAAATATTCGAACGTGCTGTTGACTAAATAAAAGTCATCGCCCACACGACAAATGCTTGGATCGGGATAGAATCCGGGAATTACCGGATTTTTATAGTTTTGACCGATAGCAGATATTGTTGAAAAAAGGTACAGACAGAAAAGTAGCGTATATTTATTCATAATTCATTCCTTTCATTTCGTAATAGACTTGTCTGATGCAAATTTATGTTTTAGTTTTCTTACAATAAAGGATATGTATTAAAAGATAATTGCTGAATTGCCATTTTTAAAAGCTGCAAATCTTAATCTATGTTATAAAGCATAAGAATTTTCTTGTTTTATTTGCAGATATCTGTAAAGTCCGTATATTTGTA
>CAMTOS010000137.1 GCA_947074195.1 uncultured Bacteroides sp. | reverse complement strand
CGCTCATTTTAATAATGATTACCTATTGATTAATTTGCGTGCAAAGTTAACTAAAACTCTCTGTAATTTGAAAGTGTTTATAGAAAAAGAATTTCATTTCACTTTTAGATAGAATTATTTTGTAGATTTGCCAAACAAAGAAAATCTTATGTAAATTTTCATCTGTTAATGCATTCATTATATGATCAGTCGATATATGCCTCTGTTCACTTTGGTTTTTGTAGTAGCAATATTGCTATCTGCCTGTTCGGGCATAGCACCCACCAAAGAGATCCGCACCATCGATTCCATCAATGCACTCTCTTACAACTACAAATATAAAGATCTCGATTCTTCCTTCTATTACGCTAAAACAGCTTTCTCAAAAGCATCGCTCTATACGCAGGGCAAAGCCGAAGCATGCAACAATCTGGCTTTCTGTGCTTTTATAGCCATGGATTTCGATAAGGCTGAACAAATGTATAAAGAGGTTTATAGTTTAACACAAAACGAACTCGAATGTTTAATAGCCGACATCGGTCTGATGAAAATTTATCAGCGTGTGGCCCAAAACAAACTTTACTACGACTACCGCAACAGCGCCCTCCGACGCATGAAGCGCATACGCGAAGACAGCACTGTCTTTACCGATAAGCACGAAATAGAGCGTCTTACTTATGCCTTCTCCGAGTTCTACATCGTTTCAGGCATCTATTACTACTATCAGCAGCAACAGACCGATGCCCTTGCATCGCTCGATGAAGTCGATCAAAACCGCATGTTCAATAAAGATGCCAATCAGTATCTTTATTACCACTATATAAAAGGAGCCGCCGGACTATTTCCCGACAAAACCTATAACGAAAGACGCCTGGCATCGTTCGACCAGTTGTACAACGTCTATCTGCATTCGTCTCGTGGCGGATACCTCTATTTTACCGGAAACAGTCTGCAGGGCATAGCCGATCTTCTGGCCTCACCCGGCGATTTCAGCTTCTTTCTTTCGCGCCGCCGCGATGCTTTGCTGCATCTCAATCTGCCGGTCGATTCATTGCTGCCATTGCGCCTCGGACAGCAAGCCCTTAGCGCTTTTAACCAATATGGAGACATCTACCAGATTGCCGGTGCCTATGTGTCCATCAGCCGCTACCTCAACCAGCACGGACACTATGCCGAAGCCCTCGATTCGCTGGCCAAGGCGCTGGATTATGTCAACCACCATCACTCCCTTTACTATCATTCTCCGGATGACCATTCCGATCATCTGCAAACCTATTCAAAAGATACGTTGTACAATGAAATGCACTGGATCACTCAGGAGAAAGTAAAGACCGTGCCCGAATGGATTGCCCGTATACGCGAGCAACTCAGCGTATCGTATGCAGGGATAGGCAAGAAAGCAGAGTCAGATTACAACCGCAATATCTACCTCGATATACTCAATGACACCCGCCAGGACAAAGAGTTAGAAAGCCGCTACCTCTATCTTGAAAAAGAGTCCTCACAGCTCACCCTGCTACTGGTGCTCGTCATTGCCGGCTTTCTGCTGGTCATCCTCTTCTTCTGGTTCTTCAATAAGCGCTCCAAAAAGCGCAACCACATCTATCTGGCCCGCCTGCAGCAGATTCTGTCGCTGTGTAAAGACATCACCGCCTCTGTGCCCATGAACATAACTCTGGTGCAGGGCGAGTTGAACAATCTTTTCGGTCACGATAAAATAAAACTCGAAACCAACGAAGACGACCGCCTTGTGCTATCCGTAAAGAGCCACCTCAACAAAAACGAGCAGGCGCTGTACAACATCCTTGCCCCCTACGTGGAGTGGGTAGCCGAGAACGAGCAAACCATTGCCATCCTCAGCGATGAAAGAAACCAGCTGGAAAAGCAACGCTATCTGTACGAGAAACATATCATTACCAACAAGCGCGAAAATATAGTAAAAAAAGCCTGCCTCTTCATTGTCAATGGCATCACCCCGTACATCGACCGCATTCTGAATGAGGCCGATAAACTGGTGAACAAAGGCTTTATCAACGATCAGCAAATCAAGAAAGACAAATATCAGTACATCGATGAGCTGGTAACCACCATCAACGATTATAACGAGATACTTGCCCTCTGGATCAAGATGAAACAAGGCAAACTCAGCCTCAATATCGAGACCTTCTCGCTGAAAGAGCTGTTCGAATTAATTTCCAAAGGAAAGCGCTCGTTCGAAATGAAAGGACTCGAACTCATTATCGAAGAAAACGATTACTGGATTAAGGCCGATAAAGCCCTGACCCTCTTTATGATCAATACCCTGGCAGAAAACGCCCGCAAATACACCCCTGCAGGCGGTGTGGTAAACATCTATGCCCGCCAGCACGACGACTATATCGAAATATCGGTAAAAGACACCGGCATAGGGTTGTCCGAAGAAGATATACACATCATTCTTGGCGAGAAAGTATACGACTCTTGCACCATCGGCATAAAAGATGCCCCCGATGCAGAGACACTGCTCCTTAACAAAGGCGGCGGTTTCGGACTGATGAACTGCAAAGGCATCATCGATAAATACCGCAAAACCAACGACTTCTTCCGTCAGTGCCTTTTCAGCATCGAGAGCACCAAAGGCAAAGGCAGCCGCTTCTATTTCAGACTGCCCATTGGCCAGCGCCGTTTCTTCACCCTGCTTGCCGGTATTTTCCTTACCGCAACCACGCTATTCTCGTGCAGCAAACCCGAAACAGACGGAGTGGCCCTGCGCGACTATACCCCCGAAGAACAAGTGGCCGACTCACTGTATGACGAATTGCTCAACGAAGCATCCGATTACGCCAACGCCGCCTACTATGCCAACATCGACAGAAGTTACGAAGAAGCGCTGGTCTATATCGATTCAGCCCTCATTCTGCTAAACCAGCACTATCAGCAATTCGGTCCGCTGCCCGCTACACAACTATTGCTATCGGGCAACGAGACCCCGGCAGAAATCGATTGGTGGAACAAGCAGTTCGACACCGATTACCACGTCATACTCGATATCCGCAACGAAGCCTCCGTGGCCTTCCTTGCCCTGAAGCAACTCGATGAATACAAGTTCAACAACGATGCCTACACCTCATTGTACAAACTCCAGAGCGAAGACCACTCCCTCGAAGCCTTCTGTATGGAGCTGGAACACTCAGCCATTAACAAAACCATCGGCATCATCATCTGCATCATTCTGCTCATCATCCTGATTGTGGGTTACTACTTTCTATCCATTCGCAAGCGATTAAAAAACCGCGATAATCTTCGCCAGATTCTCGAAATCAATCGCCGCATCTATTCCTCTTCGCTGCTGCGCACCTCCGGAAATTCCGAAGCCCTGCAACGCGAAGAAGATACCCTGAAAGACATCCCCAACCGCATCGTTGGCACCGCATATGACACCATAAACGATCTGCTCGATATAGAAATACTCGGACTTGCCGTGTACAATTCGGCCACCCATCACCTTATCTATGCCTCGACTCCTGTAAAAGAAGCCATGCCGGGCATCATAGAAACCTGTTTCGATAAGCGCGAAAACTGTACCGAAGATACACAACTCACCATCCCCCTTATCGTAGATGCAGACGATAACCATCCGTGCATCGGCGTGCTGTACTTTAAGTTCAACGGCACCACCATCACCGAGCAAGATCATCTGCTGGCACAGCTCATCGCCACCTATATGACCATCGTTATCTTCAATACCGTAGTAAAACCCGCCACCAAGTTCCGCGATATAGAGTCGGCACACGAAGAGGCACGCCGGGCATCGTGGGAAGAAAGTCTGCTGCACGTACAAAACATGGTACTCGACAACTGCCTTTCCACCATCAAGCACGAAACCATTTACTATCCCAATAAGATAAAGCAAATCATCGGCCGCCTGAACAAAGGCGATTTCGATCTTAGCGATGAAAAAGAGAACATCCTTGCCGTAAGCGAACTCATCACTTACTACAAAGGCGTCTTTACCATCCTTAGCTCGTGTGCATCCCGCCAGTTAGAAGAAGTCACCTTCCGCCGGAGCACCATCGAAGTGGGCGAGCTGCTTACCTCCGCAGAGAAATATTTCAGAAAGGCCGCCAAAAACTTCCCCGGCGAGATCACCCTCACCGTAAGTCCCGCAGCCCAAATGAAAGTCCTGGGCGACGTCACCCTGCTCAACTACCTCCTTGAATGTCTGGTAAACGAAGCATTAACCAGTACGCTATCCGGAGAAATCAAACTCAGCGCACAGGAAGACGGCGACTTCATTCGCTTCCTCTTTACCGATACGCGCCGCAATAAAACCCAGCAAGAACTGAATCACATATTCTACCCCAATCTGGCCGTAATGACCGGCGGGGAAGACACCCATCAGTTGCGCGGTACCGAATACCTCATCTGCAAGCAAATCATCCGCGATCACGATGAATACGCCGGGCGCCGTGGCTGTCGCATCAATGCCGAACCCGCAGCAGGAGGCGGGTACACCGTATACTTTACCCTACCTGCACGAAAAAGATAATCCATTCATAAACCGATCATAAACGAAAAATATAAAATGAGCGATAATAAATTTAAAGTCATCATTGTAGAAGATGTAAAACTCGAGTTAAAAGGAACCGAAGAGATATTCCGTCACGAAATACCCAATGCCGAAGTGATAGGCACCGCCATGACCGAAGCAGAATTCTGGCCATTGCTCGAAAAAGAAGTACCCAACCTCGTACTGCTCGACCTGGGACTTGGCGGATCGACCACCATCGGCGTAGACATCTGCCGCAACCTCACCAAACAATACCCACAGGTACACGTGCTAATCTTTACCGGCGAAATTCTGAATGAAAAACTATGGGTCGATGCCCTCAATGCCGGAGCCGACGGAATCATACTGAAAACCGGCGAGCTGCTGACCAAAACCGATGTAGAAGCCGTGCTCAGCGGCAAGAAACTGGTATTCAACTATCCCATACTCGAAAAGATAGTAGCCCGCTTCAAAGCCTCAGTGCTCAACGATGCCAAACGTCAGGAAGCCATCATCAATTACGATATCGACGAATATGACGAACGCTTCCTTCGCCACCTCGCCATGGGCTATACCAAAGACATGATTGCCAACCTTAAAGGAATGCCCTTCGGAGTGAAATCGCTGGAAAAGCGCCAGAACGACCTCGTCAACCGACTGTTTCCGCAAGGCGAAAGAGTAGGCATCAACGCCACCCGTCTGGTGGTACGTGCCCTCGAGCTGCGCATTCTCGATTTAGACAATCTTGAAGCCGATGAGGAATAACCGCATACACATATTTCATCCCGCCACCCTGTTTTTCATCCTCACGGTAGGCGTAGTTCTGTGCTCGTGGATTTTCGAAATCTACGGCATAGAAATCATACAACCCCATACCGGCGAAGAAATCAGAGTGCAAAGCATCCTCAGTCCCGAAGGCATACGCTGGCTGTTGCGCCACATCGTCACCAACTTTACCGGCTTCGCCCCCCTCGGCATGGTCATCGTCACCATGTTTGGCATCGGTGTAGCCGAACACTCCGGGTTCATCAGCGCCTGCATCCGCAAAGGTCATAGCCGTGGCAAAAACCTCTCCACGCGCGTCATTATATGGGTCATCATCCTCGGACTCCTGTCCAACGTCATCGGCGATGCAGGCTACATCATCCTCCTGCCCATAGCCGCCAGCCTCTTCCGTGCCGCCGGGTTACACCCCGTTGCCGGCATCATCACCGCCTACGTATCAGTAGCCTGCGGATACAGCGCAAACATCGTCATCAGCACCATGGACCCGCTGCTGGCACGAACCACCGAAGAAGCCTCTATAGCCGCCAACATCAGCTACAACAACGTAGGCTCACTGTCCAACTACTACTTCATGTTCGCCTCTACCATCCTCATCGGGATTATCATCTACATCGTAGCCCGCAAGATCGTGTTCAGGCGCATAGGCCCATATACAGACACCGATGCCGGAGAATTCAGCAAACCCTTATCCCACAAAGAAAAGCGTGCGCTCTATATCGCCATCACAGCAGGCATCATCTATTTCGCCCTGATACTGCTCTCCACCTTCTCCTCCTTCGGCATATTGCGCGGAGTAGGCGGCAACCTCATGCGTTCGCCGTTCATCATGGGCATCCTCTTCCTGCTCTCACTCGGTGCAGGCATCATGGGCATGATCTACGGATTCAGTTCAGGCCGTTACCGTTCAGACATCAACATCATTCAGGGACTGTCACACTCCACCCATCTTTTGGGCGTCTACTTCGTCATCGCCTTTTTCGCCGCACAGATGTTCGCCTGCCTTTCGTACTCCCATCTCGACATTTGTCTTGCCGTCTGGATAGCCGATCTGCTGGCCGTGGCCAATCTCAATGCCCTGCCCATGCTGTTGTCATTTATATTGCTCAGTGCCCTAATCAACCTCATCATGGTATCGGCCACCGGCAAATGGGGATTCATGGCCTTCATCTTTCTTCCCATCTTTGCCGATCTGGGCATCTCGCCCGAAATCGTGCAGTGCGCATTCAGAATAGGCGATAGCTCATCAAACGCCATCACCCCGTTTCTGTTCTATATGCCCCTGGCCTTAACCTATATGCTCCATTACCAGAAGCAAACCACTTACTACTCCTTATTGCGATACACCTGGCCCTTCGCCATCGCTATATTTGCAGGGTGGGTGCTATTATTTATCCTCTGGTATATTTGCGGCATACCGTTTGGATTGTAGTAACGCCGCAAACCATAAAGTATATTCAGTGCATTTGTTCAACCCCAAAAACTAATATTTATGGTACAGAAAATCCTGCTTGCTGCCATGCTCAGCTTCGCAAGCCTTTTAAATGGACAGAATACAAACTTCCGGTTAGTATTCGAAGACAACTTCAACGGCGATCAGCTCAATACCGGCAACTGGGTAAAAATACCCCGTGGAAAATCAGACTGGAACAGACACATGTCAGATGACCCCACGCTCTACCATGTCGGTCAGAAAACCCTTACCCTTTACTCCCGCATCAATACCGATTTGCAGAAAGATACCGCTGCTTACATCACCGGAGGCATATCGACCCAAGGCAAGCGAGGCATTAAATACGGTAAAGTAGAAGTGCGTGCCAAGCTTGAAAACGCTAAAGGCTCATGGCCAGCCATCTGGATGCTTCCCGAAACCGGCAAGTGGCCATACGGTGGAGAAATCGATATCATGGAGCACCTCAACTACGAGCAGCAATTCTATCAGACCATCCATACCTATTACACCTATATTCTGGGACATAAAACCAATCCCGAAAATCATACCGTAGTGCCCGCAGACCCCACCCAATACAATGTATACGGTGTAGAAATCCGCCCCGACCGCATCGTCTTCCTGTTCAATGGCGAAACCACATTCGTCTACCCCAAAGTAGAAGCATTGCAGGCCGATCTGCAATTCCCTTTCGGTGCCGAACCCTTCTATCTGTTAATCGATATGCAAGTTGGCGGCTCATGGGTAGGCGCGCCCGATCCAAAGGATTATCCGACAAAAATGCAGGTAGACTGGGTGAAGATGTATGAGTTGGTGGAGGAATAGAGTGGGGTGATTGTTTTGAATTATCCTGAGAAATGAGATATTGAAAACCTCTTGAAAGCAGATGTTTGTCTGGTTTCAAGGGTTTTTTATATGGAGTTTATAGATGCTCTCCAAAATTTGGTGTAAACTATTTTTAAGCTCAAGCCTTAGTAAATATTAAATACCTTACAGTCTTTCTTCTCTGCATATGAAGCAATAATATCTGCAATTTAGATCGGAAGAGCACACGTCTGAACTCCAGTCACCGCCCATTATCTCGTA
>CAMTOS010000136.1 GCA_947074195.1 uncultured Bacteroides sp. | reverse complement strand
TAAAAGCCACAGGTAAAAGCGGCTTCATCGTAATTAGGGATGTGGAAAATAAGGATAAACTTTATCATGCACTTCAAAGTCATTTGGTCGAAAATCTTACATGACATTAAATAATCACTCAAAACAAACATTACATGAACAAAATCTATTTTAAAACTTCGAAATTTAACAGGGTTGTATTCCCTTTATTAGTGATCTTCAATTCTGTTTATATTATTCTCATGGCTATTAATGGATACTTTAATGCCTTGAGCCTTGTGGTAATTATACTCCTTCCACTCCTTTTCTGTTTTAGTTTTAGAAAATATGTCCTTTCTGACACACTATTTTATATAAAAAACAGTATTGGTTTTCGATATTACGTGATACCATGGAGTGCGATGAATAGAATATACTTCCAAAAAAAGGATATTCGCATTAATTATACCAAACCAAATGGTAAAATGGGTTATATTGTCCTTCGGGATGTGGAAGATAAGCAGAAGCTTTATTATTCGCTGCAACAGTATATGGCTCATTGCCGGGCATAGCTCCCGGGTTTGCTGGTGATAGCTGCCCGACGAGTTGTTGATAGCTGCCAGTGAAAACGGGCAGCTATTGCTGTAAAATGCGCCTTCTATAGCGGGTTTAACATAAGTGAATGTATAATTATATTAAATTTAACTCACTGAAAACGAAAAATATAGCTGTCAGGTTTGTTTATTTTCTTTTTCTTGTCTAACTTCGCAATAATGATACATAAAATACGAAACGATGGAAGCACTGTTTTATGAAACACCGAAAAAAGACAAGCGCATTTACAGCATCCTGTTTTTTATTATTGTTCCGTTCTCCCTCCTTGTAATTACTCATGGTGACTGGCTCGTGGTGGCATACTCACTGGTATGCAATTTCCTTATTTACATCAATTCCCTTGAAAAATATGTGGTTACCGATCAGGCACTGGTCGTGGAGCGCGGTTACTGGAAATGGGCAACCCATGTCATAGAGTGGCGGCAGATAACCGCTGTCACGTCGCATAAACACGGGTTCAGGCTCGATTATGTAAAGCCGAATGGCAAAAGAAGTTTTCTCAACATTAAAGTGAAAGACTGGAAAAAACTTCAGCATCGCATTTTGCAGCATCTCGGCTAATTCTTTACCATGTCTTTCGGATAAAAAAGAAAGCGGATCTTCTTTTCAGAAAACCCGCTTCAAATCTTTATGTCTTATTTGCTTAGCATTTAATGTTCAGTTCGTTCAATACTTTTCGTATCGCTTCGAAAGTAGTGATACGGGTTGGCACCAATGGTAAGCGCAGTTTATTCTCAATCATTCCCATTACGTTCAGCATCGATTTTACACCGGCAGGGTTGCCATCGACAAACAGTAAGTCGAACAGTTCGGTAAAACGATGGTGGATAGTCAATGCATTTTTGTAATCACCCTGAAGAGCAAGGCGCGTCATGCGGCTGAACTCTCTTGGAAAGGCATTGCCAATAACAGAAATTACGCCAACAGCTCCAAGTGTGATCAATGGGAAAGTAATACCATCATCACCCGAAATCACCTCGAAATTGGCAGGCTTATTCTTAATGATATCATCCATCTGCGTAATATTTCCCGATGCCTCTTTAATGGCAACCACATTATGGAAGTCGCGTGCAATGCGCAGCGTCGTTTTAGCGGTCATATTCACCCCCGTACGTCCGGGAACATTATAAAGCACGATAGGAAGCTCTGTAGCAGCCGAAATAGCCTTGTAGTGCTCGTAAATACCTTCTTGTGATGGTTTGTTGTAGTAAGGAACCACCGAAAGAATAGCATCAACGCCTGTATAATCCTCGTTTTTCAACGCTTCGACAACGGCACGTGTATTATTTCCGCCTACACCAAGTAAAATAGGAACTCTTCCGTTTACGCGGTCAATCACCATCTTCTTTATGGTACGCTTTTCTTCTTCGCTCAATGTCGGGGTTTCGGCTGTAGTACCCAGCACACACAAAAAATCGGCATTGTTTTGTATCAGATAGTCGACCATGCGCATCAATGCATCATAGTCCACACTTTCATCTTCTTTGAAAGGAGTAATTAAAGCTACTCCCATTCCTTTCAGTTTGGTACGTATCATAATAGGTGTAAATAATAACCTCTAATTAGTTTTGGCACAAAAGTAATATTATTTTCTTTTTTGCGGTTAAAATTGAATAATAAAATAAGGAAAAGCCCCTGAAATGTTACGATATAAGGTTCAGGAATTCTTCTTCGTTCATAATGGTTATGCCCAGTTTATGTGCCTTTTCCAGCTTAGCAGGTCCCATGTTTTCTCCGGCAAGTATAAAGCTTGTTTTCGCCGAAATACTACCCACATTTTTACCTCCGTTTCTTTCGATAATATCCTTGTATTCATCGCGTGAGTGGTGCGAAAACACGCCACTGATAACGATGGACTTACCTTCGAGTTTTGTGGTCGTTTCCTGTTCTTCAGTTTCCGACAGACTAAGCTGCACACCGGCTGCTTTTAAGCGTTCGATGATGCTGCGATTGCTCTCTTCGGCAAAGAAGCTGATGATGCTTTGAGCTATTCTGGCACCGATTTCATCGATATTTACAAGTGTGTCATAACCGGCCTGCTCCAGTGCATCAATATTTTTAATGGATTTGGCCAGTTTTTTGGCTACAGTTTCGCCTACAAAGCGGATTCCCAGGGCATAAAGAACGCGTTCAAACGGCACATCCTTGCTATCGTTTATGCTTTTAATGATTTTATCGGTAAGTTTTTGCTTAAATCGCTCTTGTTTAATGATATCTTCTGCTTTAAGCGCATATAAATCTGCCGCATCATGAATCAATCCGGTCTGATAGAATAAATCTACAGTTTCCGGACCCAGCCCGTCAATATTCATGGCCCGGCGACTAATGAAGTGCTCAATTCGTCCTTTAATCTGCGGTGGACACGATGATTCGTTAGGGCAATAAAAAGCAGCTTCGCCTTCGAAGCGAACCAGTTTAGTGCCGCATTCCGGACAATGAGTAATGAATTTCACTTTTTCGCCAATGTTGTCTGCACGTGCCGATAAATCGACTCCGGTAATTTTCGGAATAATCTCGCCACCTTTCTCCACGTTTACCATATCGCCAAGATGCAGATCCAGACTTTCAATGATATCAGCATTGTGCAGCGAAGCACGTTTAACGATGGTGCCCGATAATTGTACCGGGTCAAGATTAGCCACAGGAGTGATGGTTCCGATGCGGCCCACCTGGAAACTTACCGTGTTCAGTCGGGTGACCGCTTGCTCGGCCTGGAATTTATAAGCGATAGCCCAGCGCGGCGATTTAGCAGTAAAACCCAAATGGCGTTGTTGTCTCAGACTGTTTACTTTCAGTACAATTCCATCGGTAGCTACCGGAAGATTCCTTCTTTCTACATCCCAATAGTTGATAAACTGAAAGACTTCCTCTAAGTTGCTGCATTTGCGCATAGCATCCGAAATCTTGAAACCCCATTTTGCAGCTTCCTCTAAATTTTCGTAATGTCCGTCAGAAGGCAGATTATCGCCAAGAAGATAATAAAGATAGGCATCCAGTCGGCGCGATGCCACGATAGATGAGTTCTGAAGCTTCAGCGTACCGGCCGCTGCATTTCGCGGATTGGCAAAAAGTGGTTCTTCGCGCGCTTCACGTTCTTTGTTCAGCTCATCGAAAACAGTCCATGGGAGTAAGATTTCGCCGCGGATCTCGAAAACTTCGGGGTAATTATCGCCATGAAGCACCAAAGGGATGGTTCTGATGGTTTTTACATTAGTGGTAACATCATCGCCTTTTTCGCCATCGCCACGAGTCACGGCGCGCACCAGACGACCGTTTTCGTAAGTCAGCGAAATAGATGTCCCGTCATATTTCAGTTCGCAACAGATTTCAAAAGGCTCATCATTTAGTGCCCGCTTCACACGATCATAGAAATCTGTTACTTCGGCTTCAGAATAAGTATTGCTCAAAGAAAGCATCGGGTATTTATGTGCTACCTGAGTGAATTCTTTGCTGATATCACTACCTACACGCATCGAAGGCGAGGATTCGTCTTTGTAAACCGGATTGGCTTCCTCCAAAGCCATCAGTTCGTGCATTAAATCATCAAATGTCTTATCAGAAATTTCGGGCTGATTTAATACGTAATAATTGTAGTTGTGACGATGCAACTCTTTACGGAGCTGATCTATTCTTTCCTTGGCAGTCATAGCTATTTACTGATTGTTTTATACAAAAATAAAAGTTTCTCTCCGAATATTTGTAATTTTGCAGAAAATTAAAAGACTATGCGTATAGATATTATCACAGTTTTGCCCGAGATGATCGAAGGTTTCTTTAATTGCTCTATCATGAAAAGAGCTCAGACTAAAGGACTTGCCGAAATACATATTCACAATCTTCGCGATTATACCGAAGATAAATATCGCCGTGTCGACGATTATCCTTTTGGAGGTTTTGCCGGCATGGTAATGAAAATCGAGCCGATTGAACGTTGCATTAATAAACTGAAATCGGAACGTCATTACGATGAGGTGATTTTTACAACACCTGATGGCGAACAGTTTGATCAGAAAATGGCCAACTCTTTATCGCTAAAAGGAAATCTGATTTTCCTGTGCGGCCACTTCAAAGGAATTGACTACCGCATTCGCGAACATCTGATTACAAAAGAAATCAGTATCGGCGATTTCGTTTTGACGGGTGGTGAACTTGCGGCTGCTGTTATGGCCGATGCCATTGTGCGCATTATTCCCGGTGTGATTTCCGATGAACAATCGGCGCTTTCAGATTCTTTCCAGGACAACCTGCTGGCTGCACCGGTTTATACCCGCCCTGCCGAGTATAATGGCTGGAAAGTTCCCGATATTCTTTTGTCAGGCCATGAGGCAAAAATCAAGGAATGGGAGTTGCAGCAATCTCTGGAGCGCACCCGCCGTTTAAGACCCGATTTGCTCGAAGAGTAAGCTGTTGATTTTGCTCTGACGAAAAGGCAATAATTACTTCATGCTTTTAGTAGTTTTTCTTAAACCTTTAACAAGATGTTCCCAAAGGTTTGGATAAAAGTACTAAAAGCATGTTCTGTTTTTAGCAGATTTATTCAATTAATGATTTTCTGAATTTGTAAATAAAAAGAAAAGGATATTCTTCAATCGCGAAGAATATCCTTTTTTATTTTGATTGAATTCAGTGCTTTTAAGCCGAAGATTGAGGTGTAAAAAATTATAGCTCCCTCTTAGTCTGAACTCAAGAAATGACTTGTTGTTCCGCTTTCGCGCTAAAATCGCTAAACTGACATTATTTTGCAAATTTTGGTGCGAATGGGGTATGAATGAAATCCACTATACTTCTAACGCACCGATAATGTCGCTCGCCGACTGATAACCGTGTCGGTCAAGGTAATTATTTATACCATCTATTACTTTAATGGTAACCGTAGGATCAATAAAGTTTGCCGTACCAATCTGGATGGCAGAAGCACCAGCAAGCATAAACTCAACCGCGTCTTTCCAGTTAGAAATACCACCCAAGCCGATGACAGGAATATTTACCGCCTTAGCTACCTGCCAAACCATACGCAAAGCAATAGGTTTTACAGCTGCACCCGACATACCACCAGTCACGGTCGAAAGCACAGGGCGACGCTTTTCTGCATCGATAGCCATGCCAAGTAATGTATTAATTAATGAAACGCTGTCTGCGCCATTTGCTTCGGCTGCACGGGCAATTTCAGTGATGTCAGTCACGTTCGGCGAGAGTTTTACGATAAGTGTCTTTTTGTAAGCAGAACGCACCGCTTTAACAACTTCTGCTGCTCCTGTGCAAGTCACTCCAAAAGCCATACCTCCTTGCTTCACATTAGGGCAAGAGATGTTTAATTCGATGGCCGGAATGTGTTCAAGCTCATTAATGATTTCCGCCGTTTTGACATAATCGTCAATTGTCGATCCCGACACATTAACGATCATATTTGTATCGATCTGGCTGATACGTGGATAGATGTTTTCAACGAAATATTCCACGCCTTTATTCTGAAGGCCAACCGCATTCAGCATACCCGATGGAGTTTCGGCCATACGCGGATAGGCATTGCCTTCACGATGATGAAGTGTAGTACCCTTTACAATAATACCTCCAAGTTGCGAAATGTCGATGAAATCGGCAAACTCCTCACCATAGCCATATGTGCCTGATGCCGTCATTACAGGGTTTTTCAGCTCTAAATCGCCGATCTTAATATTTAGCTTTGCCATAACAGTTTCTTTATATTAAATACAGGACCTTCTTTACAAACACACAGATTGCCTTCTTTTGTGCCTTCAACACAGCATAGGCAAGCGCCGATACCGCATGCCATCGTATTTTCGAGTGATACTTCACAGTCGATTTCCTTTGAATGGGCATAAGCGGCTACAGCCATCATCATCGGTTTAGGGCCGCAGGTATATATTCTGTCAAATTCACGACTGGTTAATATAGAATGCTGGGTTACATAGCCTTTCTCGCCATGGCTGCCATCTTCAGTAGTTGTAAATACCTCGCCATGCTTTGCAAATTCATCCAGCTCCAGAAGATCTTCTCCGGTGCGTGCGCCAAGCAGAAATACCGGTTTAAGACCTTGTGCGGCAAGCTGTTCGCCTAAATAAAGCATTGGGGCTGTACCAACACCACCACCAATCAATAAAACTTTGTCAGTCGTATTATCGGGCAATGTAAAGCCATTGCCAAGTGGTAGAATAACATTAATAGAATCTCCTTTTAAGGCACTTGCCAGCTTTTTGGTACCATCACCAATGGTCTGGATAAGGAACCATACTTCGTTGCGCTCTCTGTCTATATAATTAATAGAGATAGGACGGCGCAGATAAGTAGTGGTCGAGCCGGTAACAAGTAGCTCGGCAAACTGTCCCGGAAGCATCTCGGGAAGCGTTGTCGGCGATGTTAGCTTAAGCAGTGCATAGTTATTGTGCAGCTTAATGTTATCGCTTACAATCAAGTCTAAAATAAATTTTTTCATGTATTGAAACTCTATTCTTTAATTTTCTGCAAAGATAAACTCCAAACGGCTCATAATCATGATTTCGGGCGCTTATTTTTCGGGTTTAAAGATCTCGTAAGTATTATCATCAAAGAAAATGCGGATTTCGGTGACTCTTTTAGAGGTAGAAGATTTGCTTATCTCCATGCTGGTAATGCTTTCGCGCTCTTTTGAAGGCACATTATCCTCGTATATATCTACCACTTGTTTTTCGTCACCGGTATTGCTATGGTGCTCTTTGGTGTTGAAAAGGGGATAATCTTCTTCCGGTGCATCTTTTACATCACCTTCAATCATGCTGCCTGTTCCGGTAAGCAGCCAATTTAAGTTTACATACTTGTAGCGATCGTGCAGGCGCATAATGAAATCTGTACTGGGGTACTTGTTTCTGTCTCCAAGGGTGTGCGATATGGTTGCCTGAGCAACGCCAATACTTTCAGCAAATGCAGCAGCGGTCATTTGCTCGTATTCCATCAATTCTTTTATCCGGTCTTTGATGTCCATAAGGTGAATTTTAGGGTGGTAAATATTATTAACGCAATATTTGTAATAAAATGAAGCTTTACAAATGTATATTCACAAAGGTAATAACTAAAAATCACATATGCAAACTATGTATTACAATTAACAATTCACAAATGTAAGCTGTAATATAACGTTTGTAATCAGTGATTTGGAGGGGTAAGTAGTTGAAAATATAGTATACTAATTCAATGCTTTATTAAGTGGTATGTAAAACGCTATAATACAATGAATTAAATACATATAAAGGTGTTGTTTAGTGTAAATATAAATT
>CAMTOS010000135.1 GCA_947074195.1 uncultured Bacteroides sp. | reverse complement strand
CCGTTTTCCAAGAGCCTCTGAACAGCAATGTTCAGAGGCTTTTTTGTGTTTGTATCTGTCAAACTCAAACTGTTTGCTTACTATAATAATATATAGTCAATCAATACGTTATATTAAAATACAATTATACGATTCTCATTAATATGCAAAATACAGATATTGGCCGCTTAAAGATTATACTAATTGTTTCTGCCATTATACTTGCTTTTGGTTCGCTATATTTCTCTAACCGGCTGGCGAGTGATCTTTCGCAGGAAGAGAAACTTCGAATGGAAGTTTGGGCCGAAGCCATGAGGGCTTTCAATACTGCTGATGATCATACTGACTTAGCGCTTGTGCTGAAAGTGTTGAATGCTAATAATACGATTCCGGTGATCGTATCAGGTGCTGACGGTGAAATACAGACTTTCCGTAATATCAACATTTCTGCCGATGATTCATTGCAATATCTGCAAAACCGGGCAAAGATCTTACGCCAGGAAAATAAGGTAATTCGTATCGATATTGATCCTGCTGCCGGACAATATATAGACGTATGTTTCGATGACTCATTAATGCTGACTCGTCTCTCGGTCTTTCCCTATGTACAGTTATCAGTAGCTTTGATATTCGTAATTATTGCCATTTTTGCTATACTTAGCTTTAAAAAAAGCGAACAAAACCGGGTGTGGGTGGGTTTGTCTAAGGAAACAGCACATCAGCTCGGTACACCTATTTCGTCATTATATGCCTGGGTCGAGTTGCTGAAAGATAAATATCCCGGTGATGAATTAATTCCTGCAATGGCCGAAGATGTGGATCGTTTACAAATGGTGGCCAATCGCTTCTCCAAAATAGGGTCTGCACCAGAACTATTGACTGTCGATTTGAAAGAACTTCTGACAGAAATATCTACCTATTTGAAATCGCGTATATCGCATAAAGTATTTTTATCTTTAGAACTTCCAAAAGAGCCGGCACTTGTAAAATTAAATGCTGCATTGTTTAGCTGGGTCATCGAGAATTTATGTAAAAATGCAATCGATGCCATGGAAGGTGCAGGTAATATTAAAATTCAATTGTCATCTAACCATAATAAATGGCTGATTGATGTTTCTGATACCGGAAAAGGTATTATTAAGAGTAAGCAAAAAACTATATTTATGCCAGGGTATACTACAAAAAAGCGCGGCTGGGGATTAGGGTTATCGCTTGCGCGACGCATTGTCGAAGAGTATCATTCAGGACATATTTATGTCAAACAATCAGAGGTTAATAAAGGCACTGTATTTAGAATAGAACTTAAAAAGTAAAGATTTAGTTTTATTTTATGGTATATGAGGATATTTATTTGTATCTTTGTCGCCCGAATTATATCTGTATAGTTGCTTAACAATCAGTGGTTAGCATCGCATATAGATTGATAATGTAAAAAACGTATATATTTCACAATCGTTTAAATATAGAGGCATTGGGAAAGTTTGATAAATACAAAATAGACCTTAAAGGCATGCGGGAAGATCATAAACAGTATGAATTCCTGCTCGATAATACATATTTTACTCATATTGATGGACCAGACGTTCAGAAAGGTAAAGTAACAGTAGTGCTGGATGTAAAACGTAATTCACACTCTTTCGATTTTACTTTTAATACGAATGGTATTGTGTGGGTTCCATGTGACAGATGCCTTGACGAGATGGAAATTCCGGTAGAAGCTACCGATAAACTGGTCGTTAAATTCGGAAGAGAATATGCGGAAGAAGGAGATAATCTAATCATTATTCCTGAAGAGGAAGGTGAGATTAATATAGCCTGGTTCATTTATGAATTTATTGCACTGACTTTACCTATGAAACATGTACATGCTCCGGGTAAATGTAACAAAACAATGACGAGTAAACTGAACAAGCATTTACGCACCACTGCCGATGAAAGTTCTGAAGATAATTTCGAACAGGCTGAAATCGAGAGTGAGGTTGAAGAGGTGGAACAACCAATAGATCCTCGTTGGAATGATTTAAAAAAAATATTAGATAATAATTAAAGTTTGAAAGAAAATGGCACATCCTAAGAGAAGACAATCGAAAACAAGAACAGCAAAGAGAAGAACTCATGATAAGGCAGTAGCTCCAACATTGGCTATTTGTCCGAACTGCGGAGAATGGCATATTTACCATACTGTTTGTGGCGCTTGTGGTTACTACAGAGGTAAATTAGCTATCGAGAAAGAAGCGGCTGTTTAATAACAACCGGGGTCTTCAGACCTTTTAATTAGACAGCTGGGGGGATACCTCCGGCTGCTTTAATTATTTGCTAATAAATAATGTATTAATGGAAAAAATAAACGCGGTAATTACTGGAGTTGGAGGATATGTACCTGATTATATCTTGAACAACGAAGAGATTTCTAAAATGGTGGACACAAACGATGAGTGGATTATGACACGAATCGGTGTAAGTGAACGCAGAATCTTGAACGAAGAAGGATTAGGAACATCGTATATGGCACGAAAAGCTGCCAAACAACTAATGCAACGTACAGGTTCATCGCCTGATGATATTGATCTGGTAATAGTAGGTACTACTACTCCTGATTATACATTTCCATCGACTGCATCTATTCTTTGCGATAAACTGGGCTTGAAAAATGCTTTTGCTTTTGACTTGTCAGCTGCATGTAGCGGTTTTCTTTATGCACTTGAAACTGGTGCCAGTTATATTCGCTCTGGAAGATATAAAAAAGTTATTGTAGTTGGTGCTGATAAAATGTCTTCAATAACCAACTATACTGACAGAGCAACTTGTCCTATCTTTGGAGATGGTGCTGCAGCATTTATGCTTGAACCTACGACTGAAGAATTCGGAGTAATGGATTCATTGCTTAGAACAGATGGAAAAGGCTTACCTTTCCTTCACATGAAAGCTGGTGGTTCTGTTTGTCCTCCGTCATATTTTACGGTTGATAATCATATGCACTCGATCTATCAGGAAGGACGTACAGTATTTAAATATGCAGTATCAAATATGTCTAACGTTTGTGCAGAAATTGCAGAACGTAACGGATTGGATAAGGATAGCATCACATGGGTAGTACCTCATCAGGCAAACATGCGTATTATCGATGCTGTGGCTCACCGTCTGGATTTACCTGTTGACAAGGTGATGGTAAACATTAACCGATATGGTAATACGAGTGCTGCAACTCTTCCATTGTGTATCTGGGATTTCGAGAGTAAACTGAAAAAAGGTGATAATATTATCTTCACTGCATTCGGTGCCGGATTTACCTGGGGTGCAATTTATGTAAAATGGGGATACGACGGCTCGAAACAATAATCGTCTAATTTTGTTTGCTATATAAATAATTATGAAACGCATCTTATTCTTAATTAGATGCGTTTTTTGTCAAATATAATACTGATACAGAATGCATAAAGCTGGTTTTGTTAACATCGTAGGCAACCCCAATGTAGGGAAATCTACCTTAATGAATGTTTTGGTGGGCGAACGTGTCTCTATAGCTACTTTTAAGGCGCAAACTACAAGGCATCGTATTATGGGTATCTATAATACAGACGATGTGCAAATTGTATTTTCGGATACTCCGGGTGTATTGAAACCTCAATATAAATTGCAGGAGTCAATGCTCAATTTCTCAAATTCGGCGCTTGTCGATGCTGATATCTTGCTTTATGTGACGGATGTTGTTGAAACACCGGACAAAAACAGTGATTTTGTTACTAACGTTCAGAAATTATCGATTCCGATTCTGTTGCTTATTAATAAAATCGACCTTACTGATCAGGAAAAGCTGACTGCTCTTGTTGAAAAATGGAAAGAGCTTATTCCACAGGCTGAAATCATTCCTATTTCGGCTGCCGCGAAATTCAATACAGATTATGTAATGAAGCGCATTCTGGAACTTCTTCCCGATTCTCCTCCGTTCTTTGATAAAGATCAGCTGACAGATAAGCCTGCCCGTTTCTTTGTGAACGAGATTATACGCGAAAAGATATTGCTGTATTATGATAAAGAAATTCCATACGCAGTAGAAGTTGGTGTTGAAACTTTCAAGGAAGAGAAAGAGACGATTCATATTCGTGCTGTGATTTATGTAGAACGTGATTCACAGAAGGGTATAATTATTGGTAAGCAGGGAAAAGCTTTGAAAAAAGTAGCTACTGAGGCTCGTCGTGATCTGGAACGTTTCTTTGGTAAACGTATCTATTTAGAGACTTATGTAAAAGTTGATAAAGACTGGCGTAATTCTGACAAGGAGTTGCGTAGTTTCGGTTATCAGCTTGATTAGAAAATATTCATGCGACTGTGATAGTCGTAAAAACAAATAGTAAAAACTATGGGAAATTTAGTTGCTATCGTAGGAAGACCCAATGTGGGCAAATCTACATTATTTAATCGCTTGACCAAAACTCGTCAGGCTATTGTGAATGAACAGGCAGGCACAACTCGTGACAGACAATATGGTAAATCGGATTGGTTGGGACGTGAGTTCTCTGTTGTCGATACCGGTGGTTGGGTTGTGAACTCTGATGATGTATTCGAAGAAGAAATCCGCAAACAGGTATTGCTGGCTGTAGAAGAGGCAGATGTCATTCTTTTCGTCGTTGATGTTGTAAATGGTATTACTGATCTTGATATGGAAGTAGCTGCTATTTTACGTCGTGCAAAAAGACCGGTTATTGTGGTTGCTAATAAAACAGATAATAATGATTTGAGATATAATGCTTCTGAGTTTTATGGATTGGGTCTTGGTGATCCGGTTTGTATTTCTGCAATCAGCGGTAGTGGTACCGGTGATTTGATGGATGATATTGTATCAAAATTCAAAAAAGATAACGAAGAAATCATTGAAGAGGAAGTTCCTCGTTTCGCTGTGGTAGGTCGTCCTAATGCAGGTAAATCTTCTTTAATCAATGCTTTCATCGGTGAAGAGCGTAACATTGTAACTGATATTGCCGGAACAACCCGTGATTCTATCTATACACGCTATAATAAATTTGGTTTCGACTTTTATCTTGTTGATACGGCAGGTATCCGTAAAAAAGGTAAAGTTAATGAGGATCTTGAATATTATTCTGTAATTCGCTCGATTCGTGCCATCGAGAATTCTGATGTATGTATTCTTATGGTTGATGCTACACGCGGTATTGAAAGCCAGGACTTGAACATCTTCTCATTGATCCAGAAGAACCAGAAAGGTTTAGTTGTGGTTGTTAATAAATGGGACCTTGTACCTAACAAAGACACAAAGGTAATCAAGACTTTTGAAGAGGCTATTCGTAAGCGTTTTGCGCCTTTCGTTGATTTCCCTATTGTATTTGCTTCGGCGTTGACGAAACAACGCATTCTGAAGGTTCTGGAAGTTGCGCGTCAGGTATATGATAACCGTTCGATTAAGATCTCTACAGCTCGTCTTAATGAAGAAATGTTACCTTTGATCGAAGCTTATCCGCCTCCTGCAACTAAAGGTAAATATATTAAGATTAAATATGTGACACAGTTACCGGGTACCAAAGTTCCTTCTTTCGTATTCTTCGCTAACCTGCCACAATACATTAAGGAGCCTTACAAACGCTTCCTTGAGAATAAGATCCGCGATAAGTGGGATTTGAATGGTACGCCAATCAATATCTTTATCCGTCAGAAATAATACGGATTTATACATATAAAAAAGAGATACATCATCTGTTACAGATTTTGTATCTCTTTTTTTTGTCGTTATTTCTGTGTTATTTACACTGGCATCCGTTTTGCATTTCCATTTCTTTCACCTTTTTCAGTAATTCTGAAGCAAAGATAAAATCTGTAAGGAGTGCGTTGTTGTTCGAGAAGATGTCATTCTTTGTACCTTCCCATTCCTTGTTGCCTTTATAGATGAAGATGATGTTATCGCCAATTCCCAATACAGAGTTCATGTCGTGGGTATTGATGATAGTTGTCATATTATATTCTACAGTGATATCGTGAATCAATTCATCAATCAGTAATGAAGTCTTTGGATCGAGTCCTGAATTTGGTTCATCGCAAAACAGATATTGTGGATTAAGGGCGATAGCGCGGGCAATAGCTACACGTTTCTGCATACCGCCACTAATTTCATCTGGGAACTTCTGGCTAGCGTCGGTCAGTCCAACCCTGTCCAGGCAAAACATGGCGCGTTTGGTGCGGTCTCTCAGCGTGTCGCGGCTAAAGATATTTAGCGGAAACATTACATTCTCGAGTACACTCATTGAATCGAAGAGAGCAGCACTCTGGAAAATCATTCCCATTTCGCTTCTCAGGAACTTTCTCTCTTTTTTAGAGAGTTGCAGGAAATTACGGTTATCATACATTACCTTCCCTTTATCAGGCTCAAGCAGTCCGACGATACATTTCATCAATACCGTTTTACCCGAACCACTCTGGCCAATAATCAGGTTAGTTTTTCCATCTTCAAATTTCGCGCTGATATCATTCAGTACAGTCTTGCCTTCGAATGATTTATATAAGTTTTCTACTTCGATCATTCCATTAAGAATTTGGTGAGGATGATATCAAAAAAGAGAATTAAAACACTACTGCAAACTACAGCATTTGTCGATGCTTTGCCCACCTCTATAGAACCACCGTCTACGGTATATCCAAAGAACGATGATACGCTCGAAATGATAAAGGCAAACACGATAGATTTGATGATACTACACCATACATACCATTGTTCGAACATATACTGGAAACCATATTCCAGGTCGGTGGCCGACATGACGTGGCCGAACCAGCAAGAGGCAAAGGCCCCGATAATGCCCGAGAAGATACTAAAGATTACCAACAATGGAATGATAGTAACCATCGCGGTGATTTTTGGGAAGATCAGATAGTTGGCCGAGTTTACTCCCATGATTTCCAATGCATCAATTTGTTGTGTCACTCGCATGGCACCAAGTTCAGAAGCGATGTTCGAACCCACTTTACCCGCCAGAATCAAACACATAATGGAGGAGGAGAATTCGAGAAGCAAGATCTCTCGCGTGACATAACCCACCGACCATCGCGGCACCCAGCCGCTGTCACCAATATTAAGTTTAATCTGAATTGTAATTACGGCACCGATAAAAAGAGAGATCAGCAATACAATGCCGATTGAGTTAATGCCGAGTTTTTCAACTTCGGAGATATATTGACGAAAGAACATACTCATACGTTCCGGACGCGCCAAAGTGCGCCACATTAGCATCATATATTTTCCTAATGTTTCAAAGGGTCTTATCATGGTTCATATATTTGTATGCAAATGTACATACTTTCGACTGATTTTTACTATTTTTGTCACAAAATATAGAGGATATGGAAGAAAGTAGAATGGTGCTCCGCACCGAAGATCTTGTGAAGAAATACGGAAAGCGAACGGTGGTAAACCACGTTTCTATTCATGTGAAGCAAGGCGAAATTGTTGGATTGCTCGGGCCGAACGGTGCCGGTAAAACTACCTCTTTCTACATGACGGTAGGTCTGATTACCCCCAACGAAGGCCGCATCTTCCTCGATGATCTGGAAATAACAAACTACCCCGTATATAAGCGTGCGCAGACTGGTATCGGTTATCTGGCGCAGGAAGCTTCGGTTTTCCGTCAGATGTCGGTGGAAGATAACATAGCGGCCGTACTCGAGATGACCAATAAGTCCCGGGAATATCAGAAAGATAAACTCGAGAGCCTGATTGCAGAATTCCGTTTGCAAAAGGTGCGCAAGAACAAAGGGAATCAACTGTCGGGGGGAGAGCGTCGTCGTACGGAAATTGCCCGCTGTCTGGCCATCGACCCTAAGTTTATTATGCTCGATGAACCCTTTGCCGGTGTAGACCCTATTGCGGTAGAAGATATTCAGCAGATCGTGTGGAAGCTGAAAGACAAGAATATCGGTATTCTGATTACCGACCATAACGTGCAGGAGACATTGAGTATTACCGACCGTGCCTACTTGCTGTTCGAAGGAAAGATTCTGTTCCAGGGTACGCC
>CAMTOS010000134.1 GCA_947074195.1 uncultured Bacteroides sp. | reverse complement strand
GAGCGTTGCCGTCAGGAGTGGGGCGAGACTTCTTATCCCGAACTGATTACCGAAACGCAGTATTGTGAGCCATTCCGTAGTCTGATCAACCCGGATGATCCGATTTTTGCTAATCCAAAGTCGATGACTGAAGCCATTTGCAGTTATTGTAAGGCTACCGGACAACCGGTGCCCGAAAAGCGCGGACAGTTTACCCGTTGCATCTTCGAGAGTTTGGCGCTTCGTTATCGTCAGGTGTTAGAGAATCTGGAGAAACTAACTCCGAACTCCATCGATACACTTCACATCATTGGCGGGGGTAGTCGCAATGCATTGCTCAATCAGTTTACCGCCGATGCCACTCACCTGAAAGTGGTGGCTGGTCCGTCAGAAGCTACAGCCATCGGTAATGTAATGGTACAGGCCATGGCTGCCGGCGTGGTAAAGAACATCGAAGAAATGAGAAAATTAATAAGTACATCGGTCGAAACGCAGACATTCTTTCCGCGTAACACGGCCGAATGGGATATTGCATATATAAACTTTAAAAACTATAGTCATGAAAGAGGAATTAATTAAAAAAGCGTATGATATTGCGGTAGAGCGTTATGCTGCCGTGGGTGTGGATGTAGAACAAGCCATGGAGAAGCTGCAAAAGGTGGCTTTATCATTGCACTGCTGGCAAGCGGATGATGTGGCCGGTTTCGAAAACCAGGGCGATACACTTTCGGGTGGTATCCAGGCAACGGGCAACTATCCGGGCAAAGCGCGCAATATGGAAGAGCTTCGTGCCGATATCCTGAAAGCGACAAGCTACATTCCGGGACAGCATCGCCTGAATCTTCACGCTATCTATGGCGATTTCCAGGGTGAACGTGTGGATCGTGATCAGATTGAACCAAAACATTTCCAGAGCTGGATGGAGTGGGCGAAAGAGCACAACATGAAACTGGATTTTAATTCGTCTTCTTTCTCGCATTCGAAGAGTGGCGATTTGTCGCTTTCTAATCCTGATAAATCGATTCGCGATTTCTGGATTGAGCACACTAAACGTTGCCGTAACATTGCCAACGAGATGGGTAAATTCCAGGGCGATCCTTGTATCATGAATCTTTGGGTACACGATGGCAGCAAAGATCAGACAGTGAACCGTATGTTGTATCGTGAGTTGCTGAAAGATTCTCTGGATCAGATCTTCGAAGAGAAATATGAGGGTATGAAAGATTGTATCGAATCGAAAGTATTCGGTATCGGTCTTGAAAGCTATACTGTGGGTTCGAACGACTTCTACATCGGTTACGGTGTGAGCCGTCAGAAGATTGTAACACTGGATACTGGTCACTTCCACCCAACTGAAAGTGTGGCTGATAAGATCTCTTCTTTGCTGCTTTATATTCCTGAAATCATGCTTCATGTGAGCCGTCCTGTACGTTGGGATAGCGACCACGTGACCATCATGAACGATGAAACTCTGGAGCTGGCAAAAGAAATCGTGCGTTGCGATGCGTTGGATAAAGTACATATCGGTCTCGACTACTTCGATGCAAGCATTAACCGTATCGGTGCGTATGTAGTGGGTAGCCGTGCTACACAAAAATGTGTGCTTCAGGCATTGCTCGAGCCATTGGCAAAATTGCGCGAATACGAAGCTAACGGACAATACTTTGAACGTCTTGCACTTCTTGAAGAGGCGAAATCGCTTCCTTGGAATGCGGTTTGGGATATGTTCTGCTTCAAGAACAATGTGCCTGTGGGCGAACTTTTCATTCCTGAAATTCAGCAGTACGAAGCTGAAATTACTTCTAAACGATAACTTAATAACTGATCTTTAAAACGACAAATAAAGCACTATGAATACACTGTTGGGACTTATCATCATCGCTATCGGTAGCTTTGGACAAAGTAGTTCGTATGTACCGATTAATAAAGTAAAAGAGTGGTCGTGGGAAAACTTCTGGCTGACGCAAGGCGTTTTTGCCTGGCTGGTTTTTCCATTTCTCGGCGCACTTCTCGGCGTTCCTGCCGGGGGTAGCCTGATCGATTTATGGAGTGCCGGCGGTGCATGGGGTTCTATTATATATGGTGTACTCTGGGGTGTGGGTGGTCTCACCTTCGGGCTGAGTATGCGTTATCTCGGGGTGGCACTGGGGCAGAGTATTGCACTGGGTACCTGTGCCGCTTTCGGTACGCTTTTCCCTGCGCTCTTTGCAGGCGATAATCTTTTTGCAGGCGAGGGTTTACTGCTGCTTATCGGGGTGTGCATCACGCTGATGGGTATTGCTATCATCGGCTACGCGGGTAGTCTTCGTTCAAAAAATATGACGGACGAAGAGAAGCGTGCGGCTGTGAAGGATTTTGCGCTGACTAAGGGTTTGCTTGTGGCACTGCTTGCCGGTGTGATGAGTGCCTGCTTTGCACTGGGACTGGATGCCGGGGCTCCGATTAAGGATAAGGCGCTGGCTAATGGAGTTGATCCGCTTTTTGCCGGTTTGCCTATTATTTTTCTGGTAACAGTGGGTGGTTTCATCACGAATGCCGTTTACTGCATCCAGCAGAACATTAAGAACAAAACGGGTAAGGAATATCTTTCGGTTAGTGGAAAGCAACTGACAACTAACTTGTTGTTTTGTGCACTGGCAGGTATTCTGTGGTATTCGCAGTTCTTCGGACTGGAAATGGGGAAAAGCTTCCTGGTAGACAATCCGTTGCTGCTGGCTTTCTCGTGGAGTATCCTGATGTCATTGAACGTAACGTTCAGTAATGTTTGGGGCATCATCCTGAAAGAGTGGAAAGGTGTGAGCCGCGGAACCATCACAACGCTGATTCTTGGTTTGCTGGTGCTGATCTCATCGATCATTATCGTGGCAAGCTCGCAATTATAATCTGTCGTTTTACATTTATATATTTACAAAAAAAGAGATGAAATCAATTTTAGATAATCGCCCTATGCTGGCAAAAGAGATCGGTCGTGTGGCCGAAGTTGCCGGTTATCTGTGGCAAAAGGGTTGGGCAGAACGCAATGGCGGAAACATTGTGGTAAACATTACCGACCTGGTGGATGATGAAATTGCAGCGATGCCTGCCATCAGCGAAGTGAAACCTATCGGTACAACTTTGCCGCATCTTAACGGTTGCTATTTTTACTGCAAAGGCACGAATAAACGTATGCGCGATCTTGCGCGCTGGCCAATGGAAAACGGTTCGGTTATTCGTATTCTTGACGATTGCGCCAGCTATGTAATCATTGCCGATGAACCGGTGATGCCTACTTCTGAACTGCCTGCACACTTGTCGATGCACAACTATCTGTTGGGCAAAGGTTCGTCGTACAAAGCCTCATTGCACACGCATCCAATCGAGCTGATTGCCATGAGTCACCACAAACCTTTCCTTAAGAAAGATGTGCTGACTAACTTGCTGTGGAGCATGATTCCGGAAACGAAAGCCTTCTGTCCGCGCGGACTCGGCATCATTCCTTACGCATTGCCCGGTTCAATTGGTCTGGCAGAAGCTACCATCGCCGAGCTTAAAGATTATGATGTAACGATGTGGGAGAAACATGGTGTTACCGCGGTAGGTGAGGACATTATGGATGCCTTCGATCAGGTCGATGTATTGAGCAAATCGGCCCAGATTTACATCAATGCCAAAAGTATGGGGTTTGAGCCCGACGGTATGAGTCAGGAACAAATGAAAGAAATGACTGTGGCGTTTAATTTGCCGAAATAATATTGATTACTGGTTTTTCAAAAAAGAAAAAGTCATCCTGTGGAAATGGGATGACTTTTTTATTGTGTATATATACAATTAATTGTAGAGACGCAGCGTGCTGCGTCTGAATACATAATGCATTGTAAATCTGTGTATTATATTGGTTTTGTGTTATCAGACGCTGCACGAGGCGTCTCTACATGTAGGAAATACAATAAACGAAATAGTGCCAAACCTTTGGCACTGCGGTGCCAACGTATTGACAACACAGTGCCAAAGGCCTGGCACTAACTTGTTTATATATGACCAATAAATGGTGGTTATCTTTTTGTCTTTCTGCCTCCCGATGCACCGGCACCTTTCGCAGCTGCTGCAACGTTCTTCGCCGAATTACCTCTGCGACCACCTGTACCAGGTCTGCCACCACGTGCGGATTTCTTTTTCGAAGATTTTCCTTCAGGATTCTGAATGCCACGGTGACCCGGTTTTCTGCCCGGTTCGTAGGTTTCTTTATCCAGCTTGCCTTTGTAGCCATATTTCTTGACAGGGCCGCCGGTTTCTTCATCGGCTACCTTATCGGTATATGGTTTGGCTGTGGTGCTCTTTTTACGACCATGCGTATGGCGTCCGCCTTTTTCGGCTGCTACAGCTTCCATAGCGGCTGCATGTGCACGGGCCGTACCTGTTCTTGGTGCTCTTAGCGAAGAAGATCTTTTAGCAGGCGATTTCTTGGTTGCCGACTTCTTTGGCGCTGCTGTACCTTCTGAATCTTCGATCATATCGAAAAGGGTACCCAGCTCATCTTCGGTAAGATCGCGCCAGTTACCTTGTTTCAGGTGGCCCAGCTTGATGTTCATAATCTGAATACGCTCCAGTTTAGTCACTTCATAACCGAAATATTCGCACATACGTCTGATCTGACGGTTCAGTCCCTGAATCAGTGTAATGTGAAACACATTCGGGGTCATCATCTTGATGTCGCATTTACGCGTTACACGGTCCAGAATGGGCACACCACCGGCCATGCCTTCAAGGAATTCGGGCGTGATAGGCTTGTTTACCGTTACCAGATATTCTTTCTTATGATTGTTTCCGGCACGAAGTATTTTGTTTACGATATCACCATCGTTAGTCAGCAAAATCAATCCCTGAGAGTCTTTATCGAGACGACCGATAGGAAATACACGCTGCTCGTGGCTGATATAGTCGACGATATTTTCTTTATCGTGGGTATCGGTAGTGGTCACCACACCTACCGGTTTGTTGAAAGCGATATATACGGGTTTGATATCGGTTTCAATTAATAGTCCGTTTACTTTCACTTCCTGTCCCGGAAGCACACGGTCGCCCAATGAGGCCTTCTTTCCGTTGATTGTTACGTTTCCCTGCTCAATATATCGGTCGGCCTCACGGCGTGAGCAAAGACCAGAACTGCTGATGTACTTATTTAATCGGTATTCCATCTCTGTTATTTTGATTTTATTTGATCTTGTCAACTGGCAGAAACATAATGCAACTATAAAACAATCTGCGGCTAACTATGTTTATTTTTAATTGCAACTCTGCCCTGTTCCTGAAAAACTGGCGCAAAGGTAGAGTTTTTCGCACAATCGGCTAAATATTTTTGCATTATAAAGCATTCTGTTTTTAACTGATGAAAACAATGACTTTGCGATTTGCATAAAACTGTAAACTTTATTATATATCCGTTTATTTGATATTTACAAATTAATATTATTTTTGTATTATATTATGAAAGGCATTATTGCATGAGCAAACGAATTTTGTTATTACTGGCAAATCTACTATGGATAGGGTTTATCGCAGCACAAGACAGTATAATGGTGAGACGCAACCATTTGCTACACCGTTTTTCTGTAGAAGCCAGACCTGAATATATATTTCCGACAAACAATTTCTTAAGAGGCGATAATCGTAAAGGGCAGGCACTGAACTTTGCGATGTCGGGTCATGCTACCTACAGCTTCCAATTTCCGGAAAATAGTCTGATGGGCCGTGTCTATGGCAATTGCTATCAGGGTGTGGGACTGGGATATTACTCTTTCTTTGATAAGGAGGAAATGGGCAATCCCCTTGCTTTTTATCTGTTTCAGGGATCCACACTGGCCCGTTTCGGCGACAGAGCCTCTCTCGACTTTGAATGGAATTTCGGTATCTCATCCGGATGGAAAACGTACAATCATGAAACCAATCCGTTTAATGGCGGAGTAGGATCGCGAATGAATGCCTATCTTAATCTGGATCTGAACATAAAATGGAATCTTACGCACCGTCTCGATATGATTACCGGAGTTACGGTGAGCCATTTCTCAAACGGAAATACTAAATATCCCAATGCGGGCATAAATACGGGTGGGGCACGTATCGGCTTTGCCTACTATCTGAACCGCCCCGATACGCGTGAGCTGACATTTGAAAATTATCAGCCTTTGCCGGAATTTAAGAAATACATCAGCTATGATTTGATGTTTTTCGGAGCATGGCGTCGCCGTGGTGTGTTTATCGATGGCAAGGAAATTGCTCCGAAATCGGCCTATCCGGTATGCGGGTTTACATTTGCACCGATGTACAATATATGTAATCGCTTTCGCGCCGGCTTGTCGCTCGACGGGTTTTATGATGGTAGCGGGAATGTTTATACAGAATCTTACGCCATAGCCTGGGGTGATGAAGATCCGGGTTATACCTTTTATGATCCTAAACTAAAAGAACAACTTTCGCTGGGGTTATCGGTGAGGGCAGAATATGTGATGCCTTTCTTTAGCATAAATCTGGGCATTGGCAATAACTTTCTTTACGCCAAAGGTGATATGAAAGGTTTCTATCAGATGCTGACACTAAAGATTGCCGTAACACGTTTCGCTTACCTGAATGTGGGCTATAGTCTGCACGATTTCCAGACACCCAACTCGCTGATGCTGGGCATCGGTTTGCGCCTGAACAACAAAAGTCCGATGCTGAAATAGCTTTTTTACTTTTCGGATGTGGTGTATTCGGGATGTACCAAAAATAGATAAGAAAGTACCACATGTAATTGTCTTAACCAACGCTTTAATTTTCCTCTATACGATTTGGTTTAGAAAATCATTCCTTTAAATAGCTTTCAAACGGCTATATGGGTATTGGTATGCCGTAATTTACCATTTTGGGAGGTGGAAATAAATGGGTTAAAATAGTATCATAAAAGGGTGTTTTGTGTGCTTAATGCCCTTTGGTGCGATTGCCCCTCCGAAATAATTGTAAATGCAACGTTAACTTTCTTCATCATTACCTTATATTTGCAGGAGCAGATATGAAAATGAAAAACATAATCTATATTTTAAATTAACTCCTAGTAAGAAATGAATGCCTTGAAAAATTCTATTTTGTTTTGCCTGCTTTGTTTGCTTTCAGTAAATGCATGGGCGCAACAGGTAGTGATGAACACTCCAAACACTTCTTTCGTAGTTTCGGCACCCATAGGTGGTGACCTTAAGTTTGTATATTATGGTAGCAGACTTTCTGCTTCGGATCTGGCCACGCTGGCTACTACCGAACCCGGAAAGTATAATGCGTATCCGGTATATGGACTGAACACGGATAAAGAAGCAGCTCTCGCCGTGAAACATCCCGATGGTAATATGACGCTCGATGTGGCGGTTACCGGTGTTGAACAATCTAAAGTAGCCGATGGCGAACTGACTGTGATTACCCTGAAAGATAAGGTGTATCCTTTCTTTATTAATGTATGCTATAAAGTTTATGCGGGTACAGATGTAATTACCACATGGACGGAAATCAGTCATAAAGAGAAAAAACCGGTACAGCTTAACCAGTTTGCTTCGGCATATCTGCCTATTCGCCGTGGCGATGTGTGGGTTTCGCACCTGTACGGATCATGGGCCAACGAAGGCAAGCTGATGCAGGAACCTCTGACTCCGGGTATGAAAGTGATTAAGAACAAAGATGGTACACGCAATGCGCATACGTCGCACGGCGAACTGATGTTCTCGCTTGATGGCAAACCACAGGAAAACAGTGGTAACACGATGGGTGTGGCACTTTGCTACGGTGGTAACTATAGTCTTAAAATTGATACGCAGGATGATGAATATCATCACTTCTTTGCGGGTATCAACGAAGATAATTCTGCCTATAACCTGAAAAACGGTGAAGATTTTGTAACGCCTGAACTGGCCATTACTTATAGCCAGGAAGGTATGAGTGGGGTAAGCCGTAACTTCCATAAATGGGCTCGCGAATATAAAATTGCAAATGGCGATAAACTTCGTAAAATCTTGCTGAACAGCT
>CAMTOS010000133.1 GCA_947074195.1 uncultured Bacteroides sp. | reverse complement strand
CCCGAGAAAGCACCACCACCGTGAGCACCTTTACCACCATAAGTATCGACAATAATCTTACGACCCGTTAAACCGGTATCGCCGTGAGGACCACCAATCACAAACTTACCTGTAGGGTTAACGTGATAAGTGATATTATCATTGAACAACGCCAATACGTCTGGATGGTTGATAGATTCAATCACACGAGGCATTAAGATTTCGATTACGTCTTTACGTATTTTAGCCAACATCTCTTCGTCTGCCTTAGCTTGTGCATCATGAGAAGCATCAGCAGGCTGCACAAAATCGTCGTGTTGAGTAGAAACTACAATCGTATCGATGCGCACCGGTTTGCGGTTGTCATCATACTCAATAGTTACTTGGCTCTTAGCATCGGGGCGCAAGTATGTCATTACCTTCTCTTCGCGACGAATATCGGCCAACACTTGCAATATGCGGTGTGACAAATCGAGCGAAAGCGGCATAAAGTTTTCCGTTTCGTTGGTAGCATAGCCAAACATCATCCCTTGGTCGCCGGCTCCTTGATCCATTGGGTCAAGACGCTCTACACCACGATTGATATCAGGACTTTGTTCATGAATAGCCGACAATACACCGCAAGAGTTACCCTCGAACATGTAATCAGCTTTAGTGTAACCAATCTTCTTGATAACCTCGCGAGCCACCAATTGAAGGTCGATATACGCTTCTGTTTTCACTTCTCCAGCTATCACCACCTGACCGGTAGTAACCATTGTTTCGCAAGCTACTTTCGAACTGGGGTCATAGGCCAACAGTTTGTCAAGTACAGCGTCCGATATTTGATCGGCCACTTTATCGGGGTGCCCTTCAGACACCGATTCGGATGTGAATAAATATCCCATAATTTTTTGATTATGAATTAAATGATAATTAAAATGAAAAAAGGGATGTAGGATGTCAGTGTGAGTAGTGCATGCAAGATGCCCGAACCATGTAAGGCTGAGCCGTGAAGAAAACGTTGTTTAGCATTTTTTTCTGTGGTTGCAAGCTACTCAAATCATTCCACATTCTTATTTCGGGTGCAAAGATAGCTATATTTTGAATATTAACACTTATCGTGCAGAATATTTAACGTATATCTATCGATTTATAAAACGATGTAAACAGCCTATTCAGGAAGGTTTGCAAGGATTTGTACCATGGTGATATCCAAAACAGGATGAACCAGATCGGGAGCGATTTCGGCCAATGGATTCATCACAAAACTGCGTTCCTGCATCAGCGGGTGGGGCAGTGTGAGGCGTTCGTCTTTATAGATCAGATCGCCATAAAGCAACAAATCGATATCGATCATACGATCCTGATAGACACCTCCGGCAGATTTCAGGGTGCGGCCCAACTGCTTTTCAATGTCCTGGGTGATATCGAGCAATGCCAAAGGCTCAAGGTCTGTCTCTACAGCCACGGCGGCATTCAGGAATGAATTGTCAGAATCAAATCCCCACGGAGCGGTAACGTAAAAAGCGGAAAGGGAAATCACTTTCCCTATCCGCTCTTCTATATGTTGAACAGCCATCCTTAGATTCTGTTCTTTATCTCCTAAATTAGTACCTAAACTAAAATATACAGTCATTGTAATTAGTCAATAATCAACATTGCATCACCATAAGTACCGAAACGGTAGCCTTCTTTCAAAGCTACGTCGTAGGCAGACATTACTTCGTCGTAACCCCCAAATGCAGCAACAATCATCAACAGAGTTGAAAGTGGCATGTGGAAGTTAGAAATCATAGAATTGGCAACTGTAAAGTCGTATGGAGGGAAGATAAACTTGTTTGTCCATCCGTCATACTCTTTCAGGCGGCCATCTGTGCTAACTGTGCTTTCAATCGCACGCATCACAGTTGTACCTACCGCACAAACATTTCTGCCTGCAGCTTTAGCTTCGTTTACAGCTTTAACCGCTTCAGGACCCACATGCATCTGCTCAGAGTCAGTTTTATGCTTGGTCAAATCTTCCACATCGATTTCGCGGAAGTTACCCAAACCGGCATGAAGTGTAATGAATGAGAAGTCGATACCTTTGATTTCCATACGCTTCATCAGCTCACGGCTGAAGTGAAGGTTAGCCGTTGGAGCAGTAACTGCACCTTCGTTTTTAGCAAAAATAGACTGGAAACGATCGGCATCTTCCGGCTCAACAGGACGGTTTACGATGGTATGTGGCAGTGGAGTTTCGCCAAGTGCATAAAGCGCATTTTTGAACTCTTCGTGCGAACCGTCGTAAAGAAAACGCAGTGTTCGGCCACGGGAAGTGGTATTATCGATAACTTCGGCTACCATTGAATCGTCTTCACCGAAGTATAGTTTATTACCGATACGGATTTTACGTGCAGGATCTACCAAAACATCCCACAGACGCAATTCTTCATTCAGTTCGCGCAACAAGAATACCTCGATACGTGCACCGGTCTTTTCCTTGTTTCCATACAAACGGGCAGGAAATACTTTTGTATCGTTAAAGATGAAAACATCTTTATCGTCAAAATACTCCAGAACATCCTTAAACATTCTGTGTTCGATTTCACCGGTTTTGCGATGCAACACCATCAAACGAGATTCATCTCTGAACTTGGTTGGGTGCAAAGCGATTCTTTCTTCTGGCAGTTTGAATTTAAATTGTGACAGCTTCATATATGTATACCTCCGTATTTATTAATTTTCCTCTGTGATAATTTCTTGTTTATCGAGCCACTCCAGGAAGTGCTCGGGATCGATACACTGATCGAGCGTAACATCGCCCACACGCGAACGAATTAGTCCGGTGAGATGACCTCCGCTTTGTAGTGCCTCGCCAATGTCGCGCGCCAACGCGCGAATATAGGTCCCTTTGCTGCAAACCACACGAATAACGATGGTTGGCATGTCATAGGACAAAAGCTCTATTTCATCTATAACCAATAACTTTGGTTTAAGTTCTACCTCCTCGCCTTTGCGTGCCAGATCGTAAGCACGCTTGCCGTCTACCTTACAGGCAGAATAAACGGGAGGGACCTGCCATATTTCACCAACAAAACGCTTCAGTGTTTCTTCAACAAGTTCGCGCGTAATATGTTCGGTAGGATAGGTTTTATCTATCTCATGCTCTAAATCGAACGACGGAGTAGTGGCACCCAACTGAATAGTAGCGATGTACTCTTTCGTCTTATACTGAAACTCTTCGATTCGTTTAGTGGCTTTTCCGGTGCAGATCGTCATTACTCCCGTAGCGAGCGGATCGAGTGTGCCGGCGTGCCCAACCTTGAGCTTCTTTACTTTTAGTTTGCGGCAGATGTGGTAACGCACCATACCTACCAGCTTAAATGAAGTCCATTCTAATGGTTTATTAAAATAGAGGACTTCTCCTTCTTTAAAATTCATCTATTATTTATTGGAAAAACGAGAAGATTAAAGTAGCTATACCTACTACTCCACAGTAGATGGCGAAATAGACTAACTTACCTCTTTTCACGATATTAATCATCCATTTACAGGCAATACAACCTGCAACAAAAGCGGCGATAAAGCCGATAATCAGCGAAGATGCAGGAATAACTTCCGATATTGCACCGCCTTTCATTATTTTAATTCCATCGAGCAACGCCTCACCAAGGATAGGAGGAATTACCATAAGGAATGAGAACTGAGCTACAGCTGCTTTCTTGTTGCCAAGGAGCAAACCGGTAGCAATGGTACTACCCGAACGTGACAGACCGGGTAAAACAGCACATGCCTGAGCTATACCTATAATAAATGCGTCGAAGCGCGAAATGTTTGCTTTCTCTTTTGGTTTATAAAAGTAAGAGAAGGTAAGAAGCGCAGCAGTAACCAGCAACATGCAGCCTACAACTGTCAGCCCTGATCCGAAAATAGCCTCAACCTGATCTTTAAAGAAGAAACCGATAATCATAATCGGTATCATAGAAATCAGAATATTGATGACATATTTTGTTTCCTGATTCATCTCGAATTTAAAAAAACCACGGAAGATCCAGTCAATCTCTTTCCACAGAATCACCAGTGTACTCAACACGGTAGCCACATGGACCACAACTGTAAATGATAAACTTTCTTCTCCTTCTATTCCAAAAAGTGCCGAACCAATAGCTAAATGTCCACTACTACTTACGGGCAAATACTCAGTGAATCCCTGGATTAATCCAAGGATTAGTGCTTCAAACCATTCCATTTTTTTATATTAAAGTTATTTTGTCGTTGATGTACTTTTGGGTTTACGCAAAATTGCAAAAATCATGAAAACAAAGCCGAGGAAACAAACAACCGGGGCTACTTTAATACGACGAACACTGAAGATATCGGGTTCGAAGTGTGTTTCGGTCGATGATGGTCCGATCATTAACAGAAAGCCGATGAGGATAATCACTACCCCGACAGCAACCAGTATAAAGTTGATTTTATCGAACGCCATATTCTTTCTCTCTTCAGGCAGAGAGTCAGCATTTGATGTTTTGTTTTTTAAATTCTTGTTCATATAGGGAAAAACATTAAATTTCTTTTGATAAGGAATAATTATATACTGTACAAATCGTTCTCACGCATACGCAGGAAGCGGTTTATAGAGATATAAGCGCACATATAACTAATGAGCATACCAAACAGAATGATGATACCGCCGATAATACCCAGTATCTCGGGAGTGATAATCTGGTGCAACTCTGGTTCAAACTCAAGTAACCAGTAGATACATGCCCCCAAAATAATATCAGCCAGTACGCCGGCAAAAAAACCGGTCCACATATGTCTGCGCAGAAACGGGCGCCGTATGAAACGCCAGTTTGCTCCCACCAGTTTCATGGTATGAATGGTGAAGCGGTTGGCATAAATGGTAAGTCGTATTGTGTTGTTAATCAGCGCAAAGGAGATAAGAGTCAGCAATCCGGCCAGTCCGAGAAGTACCAGAGAAATGTTGCGGATATTATCGTTCACCAGGTCGATAAGTTCCTGCTGATAGAGTATATCCTGGATATTGGTATTCTTCTTCATTGCCGATTCAATGATCGCAATGCTGTCAGAGTTGGCATAATCAGAGTTCAGACGAATCTCGATAGAAGCTGTAAAAGGATTGTAACCCAGGAATTCGGCAGGGTCTGTGCCCATCGCCTCGGTCTGCTCTTTCAATGCCTGTGCTTTAGAAATATATTCGGTACTCTTTACGTAAGGTGCCGCATCGAGTTGTTTCTGGAAGGTCAGAATATCCGCTTCTTTCATATCATCGCTGATTAGAACCGAGAAGATGATATGCTCACGCACATAGACTGACAGATTCTGTGCAGCAAATACAAAGAAAAGTACCAACCCCAAAAGGATCAATACCATAGTCGTGCTAATGGTGGCCGTGATACGTTGCATGCTAAAACCTGCACCACGTCTGCGTCTGTTTTTACTCATTTCCGATCTTACTTCTTCCTGAAAATATAAATCAATGAACTACTCAGTTCTTTTTTCCCGAGTGATTGTATGGCGGCCTTTGTACCTGTCCACATTCCGCGGATGAAAGAGAAGTTCTTCTTCTGATTCTTCTCGCTCAATATCGATACATAGAATGCATCATAAGGCATAGGCAGGCGGTTTCGCATGGTAAATCCGTGTTTCTCAGCGAATTTCTTCATGGTAACAGGGGTGAAGTGCCACAGGTGACGGGGTACATCATAAGCAGCCCAGTTTTCACCGTACTGTCGGGCATCATAAGATTCGCTGTTGGGTACAGCCACAATCAGCGTTCCTTTATCATCGAGCAGTTCGTGCAGACGATCCCACAGTTCGTTCAGATGCTCAATGTGCTCCATGACATGCCACAGGGTAATCACATCAAAGGATTTAGGTGCAAATTTGTTTAAAGCATCATCGGGCAATACTTCGAGTTCAAAATTGTCGAGTGCGAATTGTCGTGCCGATTCGCTCTTCTCGATAGCCTGAACTTTCCATCCCATCAGTTTCATGGTAATGGCGAAATAGCCTGTACCTGTCCCGATATCGAGCAGACGACCTTTATGGTAATGTGCCTCACGCTGAACCAGTGAAGCTTTGCGCTTCAGCATATGGCGGCGCACATTATGATAAAGGATATTCATCATACCCAGTTTGATATTGGTATGCGAAATGTAGTCGGGCGAGTCATAGTATGCTCCCATCTCCGATTCGACAGGGGCATTCTGCGTAAACTTAAAGCCACATGATTTGCATGACATCAGGTCGAAATGCTCCCCCGAAGCATAAAAGTCTTTCGAAGAACCTTCATGCTTAAACTCCGTGTTACCACAGAGAGGACACTCTTTAATGTTAAGCTTATTCATTGACATACAGTTTATAACCGGGAAATACGTTCGCAACAGGACATAATACACCCTAATTTGGTGCAAAGAAACAAATTATATATGAAGTTAAGTTACGATTTTAATAAATTTTACGTTTTCAACCTAAACGAAGTACAAAGGTAGTGAGTTGTTTCCGATCTTTATAAGGCAGTAACAACAACGAACCGCCACTAAGTCGCATAATCTGACGGCTCAGACTCAGACCAATGCCGCAACCTTCTTCTTTGGTCGTGAAAAAGGGGACAAACATTTGTCCGGCTATTTCCGGAGTTACAACCGGTCCATTATTGGCAATCTCTATATTGACGCTTTCACTGGCGTCGCAATAGGCTTTCAACATAATGACTCCGTCACTCTTTGTACCGATAGCCTGAATGGCATTCGTTAACAGATTGATAACAACCTGGCCTAACAGTTGTTCGTCGGCAAAAAGCATCAGATCGGCGTCTACATGGGTTAAACGGATATCTATATGCTGACAATCAGTCTGATGCATAGCCAGATGAATCATCCGCATGAGGAAAGGTTTAACATCGAATAACGCAGGTTCAGGATGCGGAATGCGGGTAAGACGGCGATAAGAGTTTACGAAATTGATAAGTCCTTTACCCGTCGTGCTGATGGTTTCGAGCCCTTGCTTCATTTCAGGACTCTTCGCATCGGGCAGGGTAAGCAGTGTTTCGCTGATAGATGTCACCGGAGTCAGTGAGTTCATGATCTCGTGGGTCATTACACGTGTCAGACGCATCCAGGCATCGATTTCGCGTTCATCAAGTTCTTTGTTGATGTTGCTCAGCGCGACAATCCGCAACTCTTCGTTCTTTATCTTAATCCCCGAAACACGCAGGGCAAGATGAATAACTTCGCGCTCATTGGAGATTTCGGTCTGCAATTTATCGCCGGGAGCAGCAGTCCAGAGCATGTCCATCAGCTGCGTAGAGACTTTCTCCAGTTGGCGTAAATGAGTAAGGACCGGCAAACCAAGTAAGTTTAAAGCCGCTTTGTTCTTCTGATAAACGGCGCCATTACCATTCAGGACAACGATTCCGGTGTTCACAAAGTCGAGAATCAGTTCATGATACTTCTCCTGCTGTGCAATGTCCTGTTTGGTTGAATAGAGAATACCGGCAATGCGGTTCAGCATCTGATTCACCTGCAATCTATTCTGCGCTTTGTTCTCTTCCAGGAAGCGAATGGCGGTATCATCATTCTCAATGGCATCGAGAAGAAAGGAGATGTTTTTTAAGGGTTGCCTGTAAGTACGGTATAGCCATAATACAGCCAGTAATTCCGCTATCAGGCAAACGATGGCCCAGCCGGTAAAGCCATAAATAAACAAGCAAACAAGTGCCACACAAAGCGCAAGCACAATCAGCAGAATGAAAAAGAAGTGGTTGGTGAGTCTTTTCATAACCGGTTGCAAGGATTATAGTCCGAATTTCTTCATCTTATTGTAAAGCGTTTGCCGCGTAATGCCCAACTGTAAAGCTACAGCCGATAAATTGCCTCCGCACTGATCAATAGCTTTTCCTATCATTTGTTTCTCCATATCTTCGAGCGTAGAAATCTTCTCATCTGTAACAGATGAATTGATTTTTCGCGGAAGATGGAAATAGTCAGGCAGAAGCGTATCTCCTTCGCTTATAATGACCGCCTTCTCTATGGCATG
>CAMTOS010000132.1 GCA_947074195.1 uncultured Bacteroides sp. | reverse complement strand
GGAGAAGTACCGCTAAGTGAGTTGACGAGTTTGGCGAAAGAAGCTTTCGGATAAAGGGATTTCTCATCGTTGGAAATGGCTGCCAGAAGGTTTTATTCTCTTACAGAATAATTAATCTTCAGGCAGTCGTTTTTTTGTGATAAAATACAGTTAGTCGATGGTATGTGAGAATTCTTTAATGTTATATAATGTTTAAAAGCAGAAAATAAAAATACAATAATTTGTATATATTATAATAAAACGTCTTATATTGCTATCGAAATAACATAATTAATATGACTGTATGTAGATAATATGCTTTTAAATAAGTTGTATAATATGCTAAAATCTTTAAAAAGTAGCATATTGATATATTTAAGAAGAAAATTAAAATAAAATTATACAATAATAGGAACGAGGCTATATTTGATTTAATTTTGTAAAATAATAGTTAATAGTAGGATTGCTGATTAATCATAAAGAAATAATGTAAATGGGCAATCAATACAAATACAGATAGATTTTTCTTTTTCTCAATACAAACAACTTTAATTATTAACATTATTCTTTATGAGAATTTCTACCAAAGTCAGGTGGCTCTTGGCCATCTTAGTTTTGATGAGCACTACTATGTTTGCTCAGGTACCCCAAAATGTAAATCTTAATGAAGGGGTATTGCGTGTAAAACTTAAACCGGAACTTTCTAAAGCTGCAGCCAAAGCGCGTCTGCGCTCAGGAAATCTTACCGTAGGTCATTCGCAGTTCGATGCAGCCAGTAAATCAGTTAAAGCTTATCGTCTTGAGCGAGTATTCCCCTACAATGAAAAGTATGAGGAACGTTACAGAAAACATGGTCTCGACTGCTGGTACGAGATTCGTTTTGATGTATCAGTTGCTCCGATGGCTGCATTATCACATTATGCAGCCATTGAAGATGTAGAGTTAGCTGAACCTTCTTTTGAAGTACAGTTGATTGGTTCACATCAGTCACCTGTAGTTTATACAGCTGCCGATTTATTTAATGATCCATATCTGAACAGACAATGGCATTATAATAATACAGGCGAAACTTCACCTTCTGTGAAAGGTGCTGACATCAATCTTTACAATGCATGGGCTATTACTGCAGGTCGTCCGGATGTAATAGTTAGTGTTGTGGATGGTGGTATTGACATCAATCACAATGATCTGAAAGATAACCTCTGGATTAATGTGGCGGAACTTTACGGTACTCCCGGAGAAGACAGCGATGGTAATGGCTATATCGATGATATCTATGGTGTTAACTTTATCGATTATACCGGAAATATTACAGTACATGAACACGGAACACATGTTGCCGGTACAATTGCTGCAACAAATAATAATGGATTTGGTGTGGCCGGCGTTGCTGGTGGTACAGGCAATAATGATGGCGTAAAAGTAATGTCTTGCCAGGTGTTCAATACTCAGGGCTTATCAGGCAACTTCGCAAGAGCAATTGTTTATGGAGCCGATAATGGTGCTGTTATTAGCCAGAATAGCTGGGGATATACAAGTGCCGAGGTTTATGAGCAGGTAGTTCACGATGCCATTGATTATTTCATAGCGGAAGCTGGTCAGTATCCGGGTAGTCCGGTGCAGGGTGGTGTAGTAATCTTTGCAGCAGGTAATGATGGAAGTTATTATAAATATTATCCCGGGGCTTATGAACCTGTAATTGCTGTCGGAGCAATGGGGCCTGATCTTAAATTATCATCTTACTCGAATTATGGCGATTGGGTTGATATCATTGCTCCCGGTGGTGAATCGAATCATGGTTCTACTTGGGGAGTATTAAGTACATATCCTGATAACCGTTATACCTATATGGACGGTACTTCTATGGCTTGTCCTCATGTTTCGGGTATTGCTGCATTGGTGGCTTCCAAGTACGGTTCTTCATCATTTACGGCAGCCGAACTTAAGCAGAGAATACTGACGGCTACACAGAATTTCGAAAAATATAACCCTGGCTACGAAGGTTTGGTTGGCAATGGATATATTGACGCTGTTCTTGCTCTTGCTTCTAACGGACTGATTGCACCTGATCAGGTGACTGATTTAACTGTTATAGGTATAGCCCAGGATTTCGCACAGTTGAAATGGTCTGCTGTAGCTGATGCTGATGATAGTAAAGCAAATCGTTATGAGTTATTTTATTCAAAAGTACCATTTACAGCAGATAATTTAAATGTTGCAACTGTATATAATGTAACACAGAAGGATGTACTTCCTGGCGAAGGAATTGAGGTTATAATCGAAAAACTTGATCCTCTGACTACTTATTATTTTGCAGTAAGAGCATACGACCGTTGGAACAACGAATCTGTACTGTCTGATGTAATCAGTGCTACAACTAATGAAGGACCTAAATTTGTAATTGCTACTACTTCGGCATCTTTCGATGTAAATGTTAGCGAAGAGCCTATAGTTAGTATTCCTTTCGAAATCAGTAATGAAGCAACTGGTTTATTAAGATGGGAAGCTACAATGAAACATGTGAGTCAGTCATTCAGTAACTATTCTACAGGCGATGTTAAACCAGTCATCAATCTGGCTTCTTCAATGAATGTGGGTCAGGTGAAGAGAGAGAAAGCTGAGAGTGCAGATGTTGTAGTTAAAATGGAAAATTCACTAACCGAACAGAAAATACTTCGTTATGGTGATCCAGAATACTATGTGATCGGTGCCCCGGTGCCTACTCATCAACATATGGCAGCCACAATGTTCATTACTTCGACAGGTTTCAATCTGACAGATGTCTATGCATTTGTTAAGCATGATGAGGCCAATGGTCCGATGCGTATCGATATCATCGAGGGTAATGTGCTTTCAAACTCTGCAGTAGTGTATTCACAGGAATTTTCATCTTATACAACCGCTGCATATGAACATCGCATCACACTTAATGAGCAGGTTTATCTTCCTCGCGGTGCTTTTTGGATCAATATCATTTCTCCGGTTAATAACCTGCATCCATTTGGTATTGCCAAAGAGTATGAAGTGGAAAACTCATCATATTGTTTTTTAAGTGTTGATGGTGGCAAGAGTTTTACTACAGTCGAAGATGCCATGCGTTCGGGTGGCTTTACCTATCCTGAAACAGCTGTTTGGGATGTGGCAGCTGTAAGTAACAATGCCAATTTTGGTGAGTATATCACTTTATCTCCCGCTTCAGGTACAGTCGCAGGTAACGAAAGTTCTACACTCTTTCTGAATGGTAATGGCGCAGAATTGATTCAGGGTTCATATAAATCGAATCTGACATTCAAAACCAATGACCCGGATGCGGCAGAAGTAAAATGCCCCGTAACTTTTAATGTGACTGGTCAGAAACCTAATCTTGTCAGCGAAAAGATCGTAAACTTCAGTGATGTCTTTATTGGCTTAAAGAAAACTATCGATATTGAAGTCGTTAACGAAGGTCTGGCTCCGTTTGTTATTAGTTCAATTAAATCAAATAGTTCTGCATTTACCATTACAAACTATAACTACAGAGTTAATGCTCATGGATCTATCAATGTACGCGTGCAGTTTGCACCTGTAGCAGAAGGAAGTCAGTCGGCAACAATTACACTTACCTCTAACACCGGAACTCAATATACTTTCAGCGTTTATGGTATAGGTTGTATTGAAGGTGAACTAACTTTTGAACCTGCAGAAATTGATCTTGAAACCTGCTCGGCTGATGCTGTAAAAGATACTACAGTTACTGTAGTTTTAAAAAATACTGGTAAATATCCTGTAGAGTATGCCTTCCTGAATTATATTTCAAGCTTGGATGGAAATTTAGCTATTATTGCCTCACAGGTTGATGCAAATGCTTATGGCTATTCTGTGGAGCATACTCTCGGTACTGAACCGAATACAGGTATTGTTTGGCAGGAGCATTCAGACAATGTAACAGATATAACAAGAAGTTTCTCTTTCAGAGAGCGTACTGTTCCGTTGGATCTTGGATTCTCGTTCCCGCTTTATGAACAAACATATGATACGTTGTATATTTCAGATTGTGCTGTACTGTTGACAGTTGATGATGCACCTTTGGGGGTATGTTATCCGCCAATGGCCAATATCTCATGCTGGGAGCATGCTGCTATCATTTCTGGATGCGGATTCCAGCTTAAATTAGGTAATATGAGCAAAGTATCTTATTCGAAATCGTCGGGTAAGGCCATTATTTCTTATGAAAATGTAGGAATCGATTATCTTGAATTTATGGATGCTCTTTTCGATATGCAGTTTGTGCTTTACGAAAATGGTAATATCGATATCGTTTACAGAAATATTTCATATGATCTGCTGGATAGTTTCGATGCATTGCTTATTGGTCTTTCTAATGAATATTCAACCGATCCATTTACAATAAATGCATTCAATAAGGTATTAAACATTGATGCCAATACAGCAACTTCTGATTTTGAAGAAGAAATGGGCTTCCGTGTTTATAATCCCGGAACTATTTTGGTGAAGAGTGTTTCTGAACCTGCAGGTATACTTCAAATTAATGAAAGTAAAGAGCTTTCACTAAATGTGAAGCTTGAGAATCTGTCACAAGGTAATTTAAAACAGAATATCAATATACTGACTACAAACTCACTCTCTCCGATGGTGCATCTGAATGTTATTGGTGATGTAAATGAAGGTGGTACGTCAGTACTTGAAGTTATTCCGGATGATTCGAAAGAACTTGGCATGGTAATTCGTACCGCTGACCTAAGAACTACCATACAAATCAGTAATAAAGGGACTGCTCCGCTGACAATCACTGAAGTAAAAGCCGAAAAAGGTTATTTTATTTTTGAACCGATACAGAATTTGGTTATTCAGCCAAAATCAAACCATTTGATTGATATTATCTGTAATACTTCAGTAACGGGTGATTTTGCGGATGATATTATTATCACTACTACCAATGAAACGGTTCCTGTACATCTGAGCTATCATGTTATTCCTGAACCAATCATGGAAATCGATCGCACTTATGCCGATACAACTATGATGGCTGGTGTTAAAGGTTATATGCCGTTTGTCTTTAAAAATGCAGGTGCTACAGATCTTGATCTGCGTATCGAAGGTACTACAATGGTTTATCCATCTATCGATAGTGCAGAATCTTCTAATATAACTTATATATATAAAAGAAGTGATGAAGATAGATCTGTTATTTATAATTGGCTGGATTTAAAATCAGAATCAACTCACGTTCAGTTAGATTACTATCAGACAAGTGGTGTAAACTATTTTGGAGTCGTTCTTCCATTCGAATTTAGTTATTATGGAACTGCTTATGATACCCTTTGGGTACATAAAGGAGGGGTTACATCCTTCCAGCGTTTCCCTGATACTGAAAATACAACTCTGATTACACCACCACGATATATTGGTCTTAACGATGAGTATAATAATTTAATTGCACCAATGTGGGGTTATCATACAGAGTCTATGATTAGCGATCCGAAAGAAACGGGTATTTTCGTCTACAAAGATGATAATCAGGTAGTAGTACACTGGGCTTCTTATAGTGATGGTTTTGGTATCTCTCCGGTATATGACTTCCAGATGATTCTGAACAGCAACGGCAATATTAAATTCCAGTATAAGTTTACGCGTATGCCTTCGTGGACTTCTTATGCTGTCGGACTTGAAAATGCGGATGCATCGGATGCTCTTATCATTTCGAATGGTAAACAAGTATTGTATCAGAGTATGGCAATTGAAATTATACCTGCGCAGTTACTTGTTATTCCAGCTAATGAAGAAAAAGTAATTGATTTTGCTATAGATGCAACCGGCTTGTTTGCTAATTCATATTATCAGCAAGTTGTATTAGAATCAAACGATCCACGGGAAGATGCCCCGAAATCGCTGGCCTTCTCTGTAGAGCTTAATGGTGAAGCAGAAATGATTCTTCCGGAACTGGTAGAGTTTGGCGAGACAATTATTGCGCCTTATGTACCGGTGACAGAATCATTCAATATCTACAATTCAGGTACCGATTATTTGATGATTAATGAAGTAAATATTCCTACCGGCGCTTCAATTAGTCTTGATGTATTAGAGAAATTTACAACTCCATGGGGCTCATTCGAAGACTATTTCCCTGTTAGCGAGATGCTTCCGATTGAAATTTCTCCAAAAGAAAATAAACAGTTCCGCATTAACTGGGAAAGCAATGAACCATCTTCACTAAATACTGCTATCGAATTTGTTTCATCGATTGGAACCAGAACTATGTCGGTAACTGGCGAATTAGTCAATGCGCCAGTATTTGGTATTTCTCATGAATCATTGAATATTATCTCAAAAGATGAAACAGCAATAATCGATACTATGATTGTATTGTCTAATATTAATGGTGAATCGACATTGAGATATGATGCAAGTATCGAGTTTGTAAGACAAACAAATACTACTCAAAGTATGAGTATACTTACTTCTCCTTTGGCAAATACTGCGGCTAATGAACTCAGTATGTGTGATAATGTATCGGCTGTTGCTGTTGAGAATGCTGTTAAAACCGGATATGAAGATTTCAATCGTGTTCTCGATTATCTTGATGAAGATGCTTCTCCAAGCAACTTCCTTGGATTTGGCAAAGATCTTAACTTTGTATCTGCTATTTCGTTTACAGCTCCTGCAGACGGATTCCAGTTATCTCATATACAGACCTGGTACAGACCTGGTGATGTTGAATTATCAACCATTTATGCTTATATTCTGGTTGGAAATATTAATCCGGGTAAGTCTGAAATAATTGGTTCGGCACGAATGACTGTAGAAACTCCTGGTGGTGACAATGTTGGATCATTCATTACAATGGAACTTGATGAAGTAACACCAATCTACCCCGGTGAAATATTCCATATTATGTTCAGCTATCCGTTAGGTGCATCAAATCCTCAGGGATTCACTACAGTCATGATGAATAAAGTTGAGAACAACCGTTATTTCTATGCTGATGGTGCTAACTGGTATGATCTTGCAGATACATCAGGATTCTATGATGTGGCATATCTGATGCGTGCACTCGAATATCGTGCAGAAGATAATTTCTGGGTAACAATTGATGGTGAAGCAGCCGGTAGTATTGCAGCCGGTGATGAAAAAGAACTTACTGTTAAATTCAGAAGTCATGCATTGAAGGGTGATACTCAGCATGCTAAACTTAATATTGCGACAAATGATCCTATAGCTTCTATGACTGAACTTCCGATAACATTCGGTATGAATACAGCTCCTGTCGTTGCTGTAAGAACTATAGATGGCGTGATGCGTATGTATGAAAATGAACAGAAAGAATTTGAACTTGCTGTGACCGATAAAGAAGACGATACTTTTGTGCTTGAACTTGCTTCGGCTCCTGAATATGTGAATCTGGTTCAAACTGAAGGAATTTATTTCATTCATGTAAATGCCGATTATGAAACAGCCGGATCTCATAATATTGTTGTGCTGGCTCGTGATAGTTGGGATAAAGAAAGCGAAAACATTCTTAAGCTGGAAATCACTAATGTGAATCGTACACCTGTATTCGAACAGATTGATATGATAGAGGTTGGAATTGATCAATTCTCTCAGGAACTTGATTTGAATATGTATTTCTCTGATCCAGATCATGATGTATTGAAGTATGAGTTCGTAAATCATAATCCTGAAACTGTTCGTGTATTCTTGTCTGAAAACAACATGTTGATTAAGGGTCTTGCACTAGGCAATGCTTCACTAACAGTAAAAGCAAGTGATCCCTGGGGCGCATCAGCCGAACAGTTGGTTAATATCAATGTGACTAGTTCAACAGGTATTCGTGGAATGGAAGATTCTGATATAATTGTAACTCCAAATCCTGTAATAACTACCACTTTTGTGGAATGGGGAAGTAGTATGACTGATGAAGCAGACTATTCTATTTACACAAATGCTGGAATGAAAGTGATGGGTGGAACAATTCAGAAAAACTCAGAACTGAATCTTCAGGATCTTGAAAATGGTGTTTATTATCTTTTACTAAATGACGGATTAACCCGTAATGTAGTGAAGATCATCAAAAAGTAAAAATCAATTTATTGCTGAATTGAAATAGTAATCCCCCAAAGGCATTTCATTGCTTTTGGGGGATTTTCAATTAACAAAATAAT
>CAMTOS010000131.1 GCA_947074195.1 uncultured Bacteroides sp. | reverse complement strand
AGAGAACGATGATGGGGAATACGACTAAAGCAAAGATATTTTGATACATTATGTATTTGATATGCTTTTCGGTCCATGATATTTTTCCATTTACCGATTCCATTATCATTCTCTCGTTTATGATATATTGATTCTTCAATTTATCATCTAATGCGGCATATTGCTTTTTTAGTTCTACTAATTCTAAAAAGTTATTTTCTTGTTCCATAGTTGTTAGCATTATTTGTTAGATATGGATTTTAGTTGTTCCTTGATGCCAAACAACCTTGTAGTCACGTTTGACAGTGTTATGCCGACTACGTTGGCTATATCCATGTTTTTACATTGCTATCGCCACGAAAATTCTTATATCCTCTCCAAAGATTGATAAGTACTTCCTGATACAGATCGCTGATATCTTCTTTGTTATCAGAGAAGAAATCGCAAACCGTTATGATCGATGATCATTCTGGTAAATTCAGATTCAATATTATTTATCATATCCTTTCTGTTTTATACTAACTTAGACACAGAACTCCTGGATTCCTTTCAGTTTTAGATTAATTTTTTCAAAAAAACAGAGATAAAAAAAAGGGGCTAAAAAGATATATTCTTTTAGCCCCTTCATTAGTTTATAGATAATCAGATGATTATTTGCGATAATAAGCGATATCGTCTTTACCAAATTTGCGGATAAAGTTGATGTGCTTTTCTACTTCGCTTTCTGCATAACGGATATATACCTGAGCAGAATCGTTGTAAAGTTCAGGACTCTTCGTTGCATCCTGAGTCAGCAAATGACCCATAATGATAAACGATGCCATTTCAACCAAACGACGTGCGAAGAAATCGAGCAACTCCTGATCTTTCTCTTCTACAATCTGATTTACGCAAGCCGCATATTTAGTTGCCATTGTTTTCAGACGATCCTGCAAAACTTCCATTTCAGGCGATACCTCAGCAGTTTCGTAATCTTTGATTGCATTCAGATAAGCACCAGTCGTTACATAACGGATAGCTGCAACCACCTGAAGCTGTGTTGTACCTTCGTAGATAGAAGTGATACGAACATCGCGATAGATGCGTTCGCAGGCATAATCTTTCATGAAACCAGAACCACCATGAATCTGGATACAGTCGTATGCATTCTGATTTGCATATTCGCTACCCATACCTTTGGCAAGCGGAGTGTATGAATCGGCAAGTTTGGCAAAGCGCTTCTGTTCCTGACGCTCTTCCGGTGTAAGTTTGCGTTCTTTGGCGATATCATCCAATGCTTTATAAACATCCACATAACGAGATGTTTCGTAAAGCAAGGTGCGTGATGCATCGAGTTTAGCTTTCATTAAAGAGAGCATTTCGAATACAGCAGGGAATTCGATAATGGCTTTACCAAACTGCTTACGATCTTTAGCATAAGCCAAAGCTTCTTCGTAAGCTGCCTGAGAAATACCAACTGATTGCGCCGCAATACCCAAACGGGCACCATTCATCAGCGCCATTACATATTTAATAAGTCCCAGTTTGCGATCACCACAAAGTTCTGCTTTTGCATTCTTGTAAGTCAATTCGCAGGTAGGAGAGCCTTTGATACCCATCTTATTCTCGATACGGCGTACATTCACACCACCATCGCGTTTGTCGTAGATGAACATAGAAAGACCGCGACCATCTTTTGTACCTTCTTCCGAACGGGCAAGTACAAGATGAATATCAGAATCACCATTAGTGATGAAACGTTTCACGCCATTCAGGTACCAGCAACCATCCTCTTCGCTATAAGTAGCTTTCAGCATTACTGCCTGAAGATCAGAACCTGCATCTGGCTCAGTTAAGTCCATCGACATAGTTTCGCCGGCGCAAACACGTGGAATGTATTTTTGTTTTTGTTCTTCGTTACCGAATTCATAGATTGTTTCAGCACAGTCCTGCAAACCCCATAAGTTTTCAAATCCTGCATCGCTACGGCTCACGATATCGGCAGCCATGATGTAAGGAGTGATAGGGAAGTTAAGACCGCCCAGACGGCGTGGCATGGCCATACCCATCAAACCTGCTTTGCGGCAAGCTTCAAGATTGGCAGCTGTACCAGGTGCATATGTTACGCGACCATTGGCACAAGTTGGACCATCATGATCTACGCCTTCTGCATTGGGTGCAATGATATCACCACAGATTTCACCAACAATCTCAAGCACTTTGTCATAGCTATCCATCGCATCTTCGAAATCTACCGGTGCATAGTCAAATTTATCTTTGTCCGCATAGTTGCGTTCTTTCAGTTCAACAATTCTCTTCATTAACGGATGCTCCAAGTGATGCTTGAGCTCCGGTGTATCTGTATAAAAATTTGCCATAATAGTTCTTTATTAAAATTAGATTTTGAAATTGACCGGTGCAGTGAACTTCACTCTCATTGGTTCTCCATCGCGAAAGGCTGGTGTCCATTTATGCTTTTTGGCTATACGCTTAACGGCATCTATCGCCTCTTTGTCCAAATCATAATGTACTGACTGAACTACTACGGGATCAATGATGCTGCCATCATAATCTACAATAAACTCCACCAATACTTTTCCTGTGATACCTTTGCGTGCAATCTCTTTAGGGTAGCTTACCGTGTTGGCTATGAGTCCAACAAATTTCCCAACGCCTCCTTTAAAAGTGGTATGAATATAATAGGGTTGATGAGGCAGTTCGCTTCCATTTTCAGCAAAGAGTTTGCCCGCGGTACAATTGCCTTCAGTATAATACTCTTCACGTCGTAAAGAACCATCAGGATAGTATTGAACGAACTTTCCGTTTAGCTTACCTTCTTCAAAGAGTCTCACAGAATGGCAGGCACCATCAGTATAATAAACAGTACATTCGCCATGGCGCTTGTTATTGTGATAATTCTCTGTCAGACTATCGGTGCCATTCGCATAATATCTGGTGTGCAAGCTTTCTTTCTGAAATTTAGGTTTGGCATTCTCGTTCAAAGAATAATACCAGGTATCTTTCAAAACACCACCAAGAGAGTATTCATCCATTTTCACTAATTCGCCTTCATCAAATACATGGGCATATCTTGTGGCTTGAGTAGAGTCTGTTATAATGTCTCCTTTTTTATTAAGCCACACTTTGGTATAATCCTGTGCAGTCAATGTGAAAGCTGCAGTCAATGCTAAAAGAGTGAAAACCGATCTTTTTCTATTTATCATTACTTACTATTTGCTTTATAATACTTAATCATCTTTGGCACAACTTCTTCAATTGTTCCATTAATGACATAGTCGGCAATCTGATTGATTGGAGCATCAGGATCATTGTTCACGGAAATGATGATACCACTTTCCTGCATGCCGGCAATGTGCTGAATTTGTCCTGAAATACCGCAAGCAATATAAAGTTTAGGACGAACAGTTACACCAGTCTGACCAATCTGACGATCGTGGTCTGCATATCCAGCATCAACGGCAGCGCGGCTGGCACCTACTTCTGCATTCAGAACTTTGGCAAGATCGAATAGCAAGTTGAAGTTTTCTTTAGAACCAACACCATAACCACCGGCAACGATGATAGGCGAGCCTTTCAAGTTGTTTTTTGCTTTCTCAACATGACGCTCAATCACCTTTACGATGAAATCAGCATCAGTTACGAACTTAGTAACATCATGACGAACTACTTCACCTTTATAGTTAGCATCTGCAATTTCTTTCTTCATCACCCCTTCGCGAACAGTTGCCATCTGTGGGCGGTGTTCCGGGTTGATGATAGTAGCCACAATATTACCACCAAATGCAGGGCGAATCTGGTAAAGAAGATTCTTATAAACCTTACCTTCTTTCTTATCTTCGTGATCGCCGATTTCAAGTGACGTACAGTCGGCAGTCAAACCGCTTGTCAATGCAGAAGATACACGAGGTCCAAGGTCACGACCAATAACGGTAGCACCCATCAGACAGATTTGTGGTTTCTCTTCTTTGAATAAGTTGACAAGAATTGAAGTGTGAGGAAGGGAAGTATAAGGATAAAGTCCTTCAGCATCGAAAACATGCAGTTTATCTACGCCATAAGGAACGATTTGCTTTTCAATATCTTTTAGGTCTTTGCCAATAACCACAGCTTCCAGCTGGCAGTTTACCTCATTGGCTAATGAACGACCTTTGGTAAGTAGTTCAAGACTTACGTCAGCAACTACTCCGTCTTCTATTTCGCAATATACAAATAAGTTATTCATACGATTATCAGAATATTTTTAGCCAATAGTATGGTTAGCTAACAGTTCAACAATCAGATCTTCTACATCACGGTCGCTTCCGGTAAGTGTTTTGCTTTCTTTCGCCTGGAACACGATATTCTGAATCGCTTTCACTTTTGTAGGCGAACCGCTTAAACCACATTGTGCTAAATCGCCGTTTACATCGGCAACACTCCATTCTGCCAGATTCAGATAATCGCGGCTATCATAAAGATCGGTATAATCAACATCACCTGCCTGCTTCTCTGTTACTGTTTTGGCGTGCTTATATTTCTGAATAAGTTTCGCATTACGTGGGCGGCAAGGATCAGCCGAACCTGTTACAGTGATAACGATAGGCAACGGACCTTCTACAGTCTCAACTCCACCATCGATATGACGTTTCACGGTAATATGATTATTTTCTATTTTCAGAATCTCTTCAGCGTAAGTGATTTGAGTCATTCCCAGCTTCTCTGCTACCTGCGGACCTACCTGTGCTGTATCGCCATCGATAGCCTGACGACCACCAATAATGATATCAACATCACCAATCTTCTTCACTGCCATAGATAGCGCATACGAAGTAGCCAGTGTATCGGCACCTGCAAAAGCACGGTCAGTCAGAAGATAACCATTATCAGCACCACGGTAAAGACCTTCGCGGATAATTTCTGCTGCACGGCCAGGGCCCATTGTGAGAATAGTTACAGTAGAACCCGGATGTGCATCTTTTAATCTTAAAGCTTGTTCGAGAGCATTGAGATCTTCGGGGTTGAAGATCGCGGGGAGCGCCGCACGGTTTACAGTACCATCGGCTTTCATGGCATCTTTCCCCACATTTCGCGTGTCGGGTACTTGTTTTGCCAATACAACAATTTTCAAACTCATGTTATTAGTTTTAGTATTAGTATATCGTGTTAGCAGCCGGAAGTGGCACTTAAAATATGCCTTCTGAGCTATCCGGTTAACTATCAGCGTGCAAAATTAATTAAACTTCACACCCAGCCAAGAAATTACTCAAAAAAATCGCGAGTGTGCAATTCTTAAATAATTATTGCTGTGTGAAATGATAAAAAAAACGGGCAAAAACATTAGTTTAATGAGATAACTATATCATTTAAATTTCTCTCCTGAAAGAATACGGCCCAAACAACTCCTGTAATAACGAGTAAAATGAAGAGAGTAATAATGCAAAGAGTTGACATCAGTAATAATCGTAAAATAGTCTTGAACCAACCTTGCTGAAATAAATCTTTATATATCCAGATAAAGGCAATGATTATAACAATTTCAGGAATATCATATACATCATTGATTAAAACATTACCTGTAAATATAATATAAAGCACACTCAAAAACAGTAATTGTGCCGCAATATATGATTGTATAAAAACATGTTCGGTAAAATTATACGATTTAGAGATGATCCGATTCGGAAATGTCATTTTGGTGAAAAAGGCAAAAAGAGGTAAAGTCAATAATATAATCGCAGCTTTATTTCTCTTACTCCAGTCGTAAATCATATTCAGCAATCTGCCTGAAGTCGTGTCTTTATTCAGGATAAAATTTGTGTTATGAGTCGATGGTAATTCATTTTTCACTAAAGTCTGGTTCTCTTTTGATAATGAATCTTCCGCTAAAGCTTCATTCATATTAAGATCGACTTTTTGCGATAATCCGGCTATCAACATTTTGGCATTTCCATCTTCTTTAGCGTTGGCAATAGAATCAAGTTCTCTGACTAATTCTTCTTTATTAATTTTCTTTGATGGTTTCTCATTGAAAACGTCTGGTTTTATAATTTGTGCTGAAATAACATATATGGCTGCAAGGATAAAAAGTAATTGGAATGGATGTGTATACTTCACCCGTTTGCAGGCAAGATAATCTCTGATCATGAATCCGGGTCGATAAAGCAATTCGAGTAGGGTGCGTGGAAAACCATTTCCTATATTGCTAATGCTGCCTAAAATATTCTCCAGACCGGTACGCATGCTCAGTCGTTTTACATTATATTTCTGTCCGCAATGGTTGCAATAATTACCGATGTAAATATGTCCGCAGTTTTTACATTCCTTCTCCGATAAATCGATTTTATTATGGTTATGACCGTTTTCCTGTTTAATCGTAAACCAGCGTTTTAATGTTTTCTTTGATCTTCTGAAAAGAGTTTTCTTTCCCCGTACAGACCTGCCAGAATCTGAATCTTCTGTTAACAATCCATTCAAATCATTTATAATGTTGATATGCGGATAAACCGATAGTTCTTCTTTGGTTGTCATTCCATTTAATACACCAACAAAACTCACGCCTGCAGCTTTGGCTGTCTCTGCATCTACAGTGCTATCGCCTATATAAAGTGTATCGGACTTCTGTACCTTCAATACTTCAATTGCTTTCAGTAAACCTTCGGGCGATGGTTTGTGTTGCCCTACATCTTCACCACCAATTATAACATCGAAGAAGCCGTCCGGAAGAGATGATTGCAGGAAGTCCAGGATACGAAAACGATACTTTGTAGAAATGATGCCTAACTTTATTCCCCGCTTCTTTAATTCTTTTAATACAGCAATCGTTTCAGGAAAGAATTTCGTATTGATAGTCATATACTGGTTGGCCTCTTTTCCATAAGCTGTTTTATATTCAGCCAGTATATCCGCATCGGTTACACCCGTAAGAATTGAAAAAGAATCTTCCAGCGTTTTCCCGATAGTTCGTTTGATGTCTTCATCCGAAATGCCTTCATATCCAAATTTGGTAAGTACATTCCTGAAACAAGTTACGATGCCTTTTGAAGAGTCAGCAAGTGTATAATCGAAGTCGAAAAGATAAGTCGTATATTGCATAGAGTCGTATTTGAGTGCTTTAGAAATTCAAAACCCCTTTCATAGCTAAAATAAGTATTTAGCTAAGTAAAGGGGTTGTAGTAAGATTTTATAAAAGAATTATATTACAGGTTCAACTGTATATCCTTTTTGTTTCAACAGATTTAAAACGCCATTATTTCCGGGAAGATGCAATGCACCAACAACAACAAATGAAGGAGTTTCCTGCATGATAGCCGGTAATTCATTTGCCCAGTTAATGTTGCGATTATCAATCATTGCTTCAAGCTCTCCGGGAGTAGGGTCACATTGATTATTTTGTCTTTCAAGTGAAACGGCTTCAAGTTCATTTAAATCCTGTTTCATGTAAGCTTCTGTCAGTTTACGTGCACTTTCCAGGCCTACATCAAGATGATCGACCATACAATTAAGTTGTTGGGCCTGACGCTGCAAAGAACTACCATTGAATAACATATTAAACTGAAAATCCATAGTTTCAAGTGCGGCTACTTTTTTTCCATTGCTTATACCTAATTGCTGCAGATAACCATCTAATTGTACCGACGGGTCAAAATCACCAACATGTTTCAGATAAAGCATCACTATAAGATTCATGTTGAGAAAAGATGGCTTTAATTTAGGCGCCATAGCTAAATCAAGCATCAATAACTCTTTAGAAAGCGTATTGATTTTCTCATATTCTTCAGGAGTGAAAAGTGTCTGAAGAGTTGTATCATTCTCAATCATCATTGTTTTTTGCATCATCTGCATCACTTCAGGTGACTGCATTAAGCTCATATCCACTTCCCCAACCACTTGTGCTGTCGATTCGAATGCCTCCTGATAACCCGGAATACTGTCGAGTATAGATAATGGAGCTAAATGATGTGTACCTAAAATATATGATGGAGTTGCAAGTTCGTTACCAGAAACTTTCCATAATAATTGTGCATTAGCTGTAATAGCTAAAAAACCTGCTGCTAACGTGAATAGTAATTTTTTCATATTGATTTTTAATTTTTTATTTTGCCACCAGAAACCCAATTGCTCATATAATAGGGCTCATTAAGTTTACTTACAATTACTCCTGAGCTGGTACTGGCATGTATAAATTTTCCTTGTTTTAAATAAATGCCCACATGCGATATGTTTTTACGTGAGCGATCAGTCGAGAAAAACACAAGATCACCTGTGTCGAGTTTCCGTTTATGTACTTTCTTTACCGCTTTAAACTGATCTTTCGAACTGCGGGGCAGTTGAA
>CAMTOS010000130.1 GCA_947074195.1 uncultured Bacteroides sp. | reverse complement strand
GGTAAATTTACTTATACTGGTGAGTCTAATATTGGTAGTATTCTACTTGAACATAAATTAGCGACTCTTAGTATGAATCTAATTTTTCCTGAAGGAGCAAGTGATAGATTTATTACATCTGTTGTAGTATGGAATGGTATGGTTAGACATGAATTATATGTAAATGATATTCTTTGGGATGATGTTGTAAGAGTTCATATGTTTATGCATCCTCAAGAAGCGTCAGAACGTAAACTAAAATTCTTTGTGAAAACCGTTTCTAATTCTGTTCCATCTTCACCAACCTATTATTCTCAAGAATATACAACTACTAAAGCTCATTTAGCAGGAAAAAGATATTCTTTAGATTTAGATGATTTGAAATAATAAGACTTAAAAATATACAGTCTTCCTAATCAGAGAAGCAAAAAAAGGCAATAGACTTTCGGGTCTGTTGCCTTTTCTGCGTTATAGAGGTTTGATAACTCATTTCATCAGAACATTCATGACTAAAATCATTGATAACAAGAATATGTAGCTTAACCGAAGTTCCTTCGATTCTTTAAAGGTATCAAGCCCTGATACCTCTAAAACAAAACAAAAAAATAGAGACACTTCATTCAGCATCTCTATCATATATCATCTGAAGTGCATCTGCACTATATCAAACAAACTATTATTTGCGATTCAGCGAAAGCATCTCGTCAATGTAATCGCGATTGTTGCTAAGGCGAGGCACTTTGTGCTGTCCGCCTAATTTGCCGCGGCCAGCCAGCCAGTCATGGAAAAGACCTTTGCGGGCAACGATTACTTCAAGTGGCTGCAGCGCAATATCTTTCCAGCGTTTCGCTTCATAATCGGAGTTAATCTCTTTCAACGTATTATCCAGCACATCGGCAAAGCGATCGACAGAGTCGGGCATTTTAGCAAACTCGATGAGCCATTGGTGGCGACATTTTGCATTGCGGTCCATAAATACCGGAGCGGCCGAGTATTCGCTGACCTGAGCACCGGTAGTTTCGCAGGCTTTTGCCAAGCCTTTCTCGGCATTGTCTACAATCAGCTCTTCACCGAAAGCATTGATGAAATGCTTGGTGCGGCCGGTAATCACAAACTTATACGGGTTCTTTGAAGAGAACTTCACGGTATCGCCAATCACATAGCGCCACAATCCGCACGAAGTCGATATCACGATGGCGTAGTTCTTGCCTAACTCCACTTCATCCAGGCAGTATACTTTTGGATTCTCTTTTTCAACCTCTTCAATCGGAATGAATTCGTAGAAGATGCCGTAATCGATCATCAGCATCATGGCAGGATCGTTCAGATCGGTTTGGGTACCGAAATAGCCTTCGGATGCATTGTAGGTCTCTACATAACGCATGCCGGGCGACTGAATCACCTGTTTATATTGTTCGCGGTAAGGTGTGAAAGCCACACCACCGTGGAAGAATACTTCTAAATTTGGCCAAACTTCTTCAAGCGATGTTCTGCCTGTTTTCTCTAATACACGTTTAATCAATACCAGCATCCACGAAGGCACACCTGATAGATTGGTTACGTCTTTGTTGATGGTACTATTGGCTATTGCTTCGATCTTGGTTTCCCATTCGTCCATCAGCGCAATCTTTGTGGCAGGTACACGTACCAGATTGACCAGCGGGTTGACATTCTGAATGAGAATGGCCGAAAGGTCACCAACAAGACTATGTTTTGAATTGAGGTTGGGGCTATGACTACCGCCCAGAATAAGGCCTTTACCATCGAAGAATTTGCTGTCAGGATTCATACGAAAGTAAAGAGCTACAGCATCCTGACCACCACGATAATGGATATTTTTCAATGCCTCTTTGCTGACCGGAAGGAATTTGCTTTTATCATTGGTTGTTCCCGAAGATTTGGCAAACCAACGAATTTCCGAGGGCCAGAGAAGATTTTGCTCTCCCTTGCGGATACGCTCTACCCATGGCTTAACGTCCTCATAATTCTGAAGAGGTACGCGAGCCTTGAACTCATCGTAACTGCGAATTGATTTATAATCATATCTTTTTCCCCAATCGGTTTTGGCAGCTGTAGATAAAAGCCCTTTCAGCACATCCAGCTGAATCTCGCCGGGACGAACGGCATATAAATCCAGCTCTTTTAGACGCGCATTAAACGCAGGTTTAATAATCTTCGTTATATTCATTCCTCTTTCTTCTGTAAAGCCTGTTTTTTAACCATGCAAAAATAGTCTATTTGTCCTATAATAACAAATATATGTCCTATCTTAAAATCTATTGAAACACAATCGTTAACAAATGCATCCGATCATTTAATGATTTGCCCGATATGCAACAGTAATAAATGATTAATGCACAAAAATGTTCAAAAGAAGAAGATTTTTTGATAATCTGCTTCGCGATTTTATAAAATCTATACAGAATCAGTGATAGAGAATACTAATTCGGATGTTTTGACACAACGAAGTTTCAATATGAATTGTCAGATAGATATGATAATAATGGATTGATGGATAAATTATGACAGATTTGTCTTATTTTTCTTTTTTCCTTTCGATCCGTCTGTAAAAGATAAAATCAGCAAAAAGATAGCTACAATTACATCGATGGCACTCCACAAGCCTCTGTCCAGCGTAATCAGTACAAACGGTTGGAACAGAACCAGTAACAGGGCAAAGATGATGCAGTTGAGTTTATTCCCCGCATCGTAATAAATCCATGCAAGCAGCCCGAAGCCAAACATGCTGACTACCCTGACTACGGTGTAGTATTCCGGAGGCATATTGAACAGGCAGATGAGCAGCATTATAGCGAGGGCTATTTTCAGGATACGGATCATGGGCATGGCATCTTGTTTATTTATTGATTAATGTATCGCGCTTGGCTTTTCGATAAGGCAGATAATTGCATAGCAAAAAGATGGAAAAGAACAGCGGTACGCCGATAACCCAGGGCACATAACTATTTGCCCACTCTTCATACGGATAACACATTAACGATACGCCACCTGCTATGAGCAAAAACAATATGCCGAAGAAGATGCAGAAACTGCCAATCCGTGTACGTTTATCGAAGGCTTTTACCTCGTCGCTGATGTACTCCTCAACCGGTATATCTTCCGTAATTATATTTCGTTCATCCATAGAGCAGGGGTTTAAAGTGGTTCATTCTTTAAGCTTGATATGTAGATAACAAACCTGACGAAACCTTGTTTGAACCCCCGCCTTTTTTCTGCTGTTTATCTTTTAAATGCACGGATAAGCTCGCCCACAAGCAACACGGGCGATGTGATAAAGATAAGTAGCAGCCAGTGTTCGAAGTCAAGTGGACGTACGTTGAACATATCGCCTCCGAAGTTGACAATGATGACCTGCCCGATTAGTATAAAGAGTGCAATCAGCAAGAAGCCTTTGCAGCCTTTAAAGCGGAAAGCCGATTGGCGGGTCTGGAAGGCGCGTGCATTGAACAGGTTCCAGAACTGCAGCATCACGAAGAAGGTGAAGAACAGACTTTGCTCATAAGGAGTAAGTGTTCCGTTGCCCGAGCCCCATTCGGCACTGAAGAAATTGCCAATTGCGGTTACTTCTACATGATGCAGATAGTACAGCGCTCCGACCATGATGAGGAAGAAGAGGCCGCCCACCAGCAATATATCCCAGCGCATATCGCGGGTAATGATGTGTGCTTTACGATCGCGTGGCTTTTCGCGCATCACTGCTTCCGACGGAGGGAGCGACGCAAGCGCCATGGCTGCAAAGGTATCCATAATAAGATTCACCCATAACATCTGCGTCACGGTAAGGGGCGATTCGGTGCCCATAAATGCTCCGGCCAGTACCGTAAGACAGGCGGCTACATTCACCGTGAGCTGGAACAGGATGAAACGCTGGATGTTTTTGTAAAGCGAGCGCCCCCACATCACTGCACGTCCGATGCTGCTGAACGAGTTGTCGACGATGGTAATGTCGCTGGCTTCTTTGGCTACAGATGTTCCGTCGCCCATCGACAAGCCAACGTGAGCTGCTTTCAGGGCTGGGGCATCGTTGGTTCCGTCACCCGTCACCGCAACGACTTCGTTGCAGGCCTGAAGGGTTTCTACCAGTCGTTTCTTGTCCATCGGCCGGGCTCTCGATATGATTTTCAGATCGTGAATGCGCGCTTTGAGTTCATCGTCACTTAGTTCGGCAAATTCCGGACCGGTAATGATGTTCTTCTCTGTATCTCCCTCTTCCCATAAGCCGATCTGGCGACCGATTTCTTTGGCGGTGGCCGATGTATCACCGGTCACAATCTTCACTTCGATGCCCGCGTTGATGCACTCTTTTACAGCCGGAGGAACATCTTCGCGTACCGGGTCGGCGATGGCAGCAATACCGATAAACTGCAGTTTGTCGGCCACTACTTTATGATCTTCTATCGTCTTATCACCGGGTTCGATGACCTGGTAAGCAAAGCCAAGCGTACGCATCGCCTGATTCTGATAACCTAACAGTTCCTTGCGGATCTCCTCTCTCGGTACATCGTTTACGGTCGACTGACATAATTCATATACTATCTCCGGCGCCCCTTTTACATAGAGCACTCTGCCGCCGTTCAACGTTGAATCGACCACTGTAGCCATGTATTTGCGCTCCGTACTAAACGGAAGCTCTTCAATACGGTTGGTTGCGCGTTTGATATCGCGGTAATTTATCCCCTGATCGTGAAGCCACAACAGGAAAGCGCCCTCAGTCGGGTTACCCAGCACTTTCGGTTTCTGCGGATTGCTCACATCGAGTGAGGCTGTCGAGTTCACAGCGATACCTTCTTCTATAAGATGGCTCATCGCATCATCGGCCAACAGTTGTTGCGGCAGGGCAAAGAAATTAGTTTGAGCCACACTCATCTGATTCTCGGTAAGCGTGCCCGTTTTATCGGTGCAGATCACCGTAGTGGCGCCCATCGTTTCGCAGGCATGCATCTTGCGCACCAGATTGTTGGTCTTCAGCATCCGGCGCATACTGTAAGCCAGACTCAGCGTTACGGCCATCGGCAATCCTTCGGGAACGGCCACCACTATCAGCGTTACCGCAATCATTATGGTCTGCAGGAAGAATGTCAGAAACGATACCCATTCGAAATCGTTGCCGGTAAAGTAGAGCACCATGCGTGCTATAATTATGATGGCTGCCAGCAGATAACTTACCTTTGTAATGAGGTTTGCCAGGCGATTGAGCTGTTCGTTGAGCGGCGTTTTTACTGAATTATCAATCTGTGCCGCTTCAAAAACCTTTCCGTTTTCGGTATGGTCGCCCACGGCTGTTACACGGAAGATGCCGTGCCCTTCCATCACTTTTGTTCCCTTCATCACGTGGTCCGACGGGAAGGTGGCTTCCTTCTTAAACTCAGCCGGATTGATGGTTTTGTGGCACATCGGTTCGCCCGTCAATGTCGATTCATCGACTTGCAGACTCACTGCCTCAAGCAGTTCGCCATCGGCAGGAACTTCATCACCCGTGCCGATAATCACGATGTCGCCGGTCACTACATCTTTCTTCGGAATCTCTATGGTGTTGCTGTTTCGGAGTACGCGCACGGCTTCATCATCATTCACCTGATTCAGAATGGCAAACTCTTTCTCGGCTTTTAGTTCGAAGATGAATGCCAGTCCGGTGGCCAGGAGTATGGCGATAAAGATGCCCAGCGGTTCAAGAAACACCTTGCCGGGATGATCGAGCGCCAGGTATTCGTAGAACGATATGCCAAGCGATAACACGCCGGCCACCAGTAAGATGATGATAAGCGGATCGCTGAATTTTTCGAGAAACTTCTTCCAAAGGGGTTCTTTTTCGGGGGGAGTCAGTATGTTGATGCCATAAACTTTGCGGCTTTCAAGCACCTGGCTATCGGATAATCCGGTGTAGCGGTCGCTTGTTCTTACGATATCTTTAAGCTCTTTCAAAATAAAAACAGATTAGTTGAAAGGCTCGAAGATAGGGATAGTTTGCGGGGTGTGCATCAATTCTGTAACATTTCAGAAAAGAACCACCCGCAGGAGATATAAAAGTTGCAATGTTGCAACCAGCCTCAGGGCATTAAAGCTTGCAGATTTGGCGGTACAGTTCCGACTCAAAGAGTGGGACAGGTGCATCGCTTGCCGCATCTGTGATAAAAAGGAGTTTATCTTCTATATTGATTCCAAAGTTGCCGAAGCTGTTTTTGCGAATCTTGTAATCGTCCGGGTGATGCAGCAAGTTCTCTAACTTGCCGATGCATCGTTTGATGCAGCTAATCATGGGCCGGCGAATCTCGGCCTGCTCCAGCATAGGCGCTTTCTCTCTTTCGCCTCCAAACAGCGCATATATAAGGTTGTACTTTGCCTGAATCTGCTTCATCCGTTTGTTGTATAGTTCGATTTGCTTACCTGATTCGGGTGCGGTGAAATTGATGCCTCCCTGCTTCGATTCGATCAGGAATAAAGTATAGAGTGCCTTCTCTCGCCGATGCAGTCCGTTGATGGCCGTATGCAGGTCGGGCAATGAAACCGTTTCTTTGTAGGGGTTGATCAGGATAGAACTGCGCACTTTACTGCGGAGCAGATAGATATCGAACAGCTGTTTGTAGAAACCATAATAAAGGAACAGTCCCGCTTCGCTTTCCGAACTGCGGATCACCACCGAATCGTTACTAAGGATGCCGCTGAAGCGGTCGAGCAGCGACTGAATGGTAGACAGCACTGAGCCATCTATCTCTATCTTCAGAAAGTTAGTATAGAATTTATCTTCGGCAAACGTCTCGCCAATCTTTATCAGCAACGCCGGGTTTGTCTCGCGCAATGGCAGTAAATCGAGTTTATTGCACAACTGGTCTTTGCAAAACTCGTCGGTAGTCATCCCCGATAATTGACCAATAAACTCCTCTACGTGCTCCTCATTATATTGCGGTGCCAGGAACGAAACCACCCGGTGAAACAATTCCGATGGGGTGCTTTGGTAGTGCTGTGCAATAAATGGAATATAGATAAAGTTGAACCCGGCCACCTTCATCTCTTTCGAAATCTGTCGGTGCATGTCATGAATCTCTTCATTGCAGCTTTTATCGAACGCCGATTCCACATAGATGATTTGCGTGTCGTCAATCCTTATTACCGGACTTTCGACCGATATCACCTGCGTCAGCTCTTTCGTCTCTTCCTCAAGACTAAACATCAGTGCAATCATCAGCAGTGCCTCTTGCCGGGCACAAAACCCATCGCTCAGAGTCAGTGCACTGAAATCCTGCATTAGTTGCAAACGCTCCTTCATGGGCTCATCAGCAAGAACATCGATTGCTTCGGCCAGTGTGCACTCCATCGCCTGCATCTCTTCTTCTTTAGAAATGCGATACCGGCTCTTCACCTCAGTAAAGAACTCCATTTCGCGAAGATCGATTACCGAATCGGCTTTAATCAGATCGGTAATGATACGAACGATAGCAATGCGAGTTTGTTTTTTCATTCAGGAAGAGTTGGGTAGTTGTTTATCGTTTACGAAGTTAGTCATTTTCCATCTATAGTTTATAGATCTTTGTCGCTTTTATCTATTTATATAAAAGATGGAAAGCCGGATGCCTGTCTTTGTTTTTAATATCCGCTGCTGCCATGGATATCTGTCGATGCAATATGGATTCAGTTCTTATTAAACAAAAAAGAAGGAGTTCTGCTGTTCATATCTTTGTCGGAAAAGATGTTCTTGAATGGGATAAGTTTGTTTTTCATTCGGTTTGAAATCTGAATGAGAAGTTTTCTTAGAGGAAAAGGCAAAAAACAGGCGTTAGAAGACCTTAGTTGTTAAGATTTGTTGTAAGCATTTCAGTCTTTTCACAGCAAGCTATTGCTGCTTCCCTGGCAAGCTATCTCTGGCTCGTCAGGAAGCTATCACCAGTACGCTGAGAAGCTATCGCTGTAAAATGAGTATAATTTATTCCATATATGATAAATAAATTATTATTCTCCGATTGCTCGATTATGGGCTTTTCGTAAATATTGTATATGGTTGTAATCGATTTTTTTTCAATTATTTTTTCTTTTTGAATGAACAAACTTTTAATAGCGTTGTTTATAATCTCAGTGTCTTCTATAAGTTCTTCTCTTCTGCAAACGAGATTTCAGATCTACAGAATCTTATTTTTCCAGCACTAAAACCTCGCCCGCGCGCATACGATATAATATATAGTATAGGGGCATTCCGGGGTAATTGTTAACGCATAATAAATGCATATTTATAACTATCAGTAACTCAGCTATATGGCTGTGGTGTGTTCGCCGACATTAAAAATAAAAGCGAGAAATGTTTGGCGTGGGGGATAAAACCCTCTACTTTTGCATCCGCTTAGCAAGAGAAGCTGAGTCGATAAGTCTTGAAATGATGAAGCCAGGTTGCAATAT
>CAMTOS010000129.1 GCA_947074195.1 uncultured Bacteroides sp. | reverse complement strand
TAATCAAAGAGAAATCCTGATCTCCGTAATCAAGGTTTTCGCCACCCATACCCCAAATGAAAGTATAGTTGTGAGTAGCTGCTGCCGAGTGGATTGACCATTCAGGAGACAATACAGCCTGGTCGCCTTTCATCCAGATGTGACGAGTTTCGTCTACTTCACCCATGAAGTGGCAAATAGCCTGATCAGCCGGGCATTCGAAGTAGAAATATGCTTCCATACGACGGCTGTGTACGTGTGCTGGCATTGTATTCCAAACGCTACCAGGAGCAAGTTCAGTCATACCCATCTGCAACTGGCAGGTAGGCAATACCTGGTTAACAAGCATTTTGTTGATATTACGGTGATTTGCACCTTCCATAGAACCCATTTCTGCAACGATAGCATCTTGCTTAGTTACTTTCTTATCTGGATAGTTGCGGTGTGCAGTCAGCGAATTGAAATAGAACTTAGCAGGATTTGAAGCATCTTTGCTTTCGAAAGTTACTTCACGATCGCCTGAACCAAGGTAAAGCGCTTCTTTGAAGTTAAGTTCGAATTCAGCATCACCGGCTTTAACGATACCAGGGCCACCTACGTTGAAAATACCTAATTCACGACGAGTAAGGAAGTGAGGAGCTTTAAGCGGATCGATAGCCTCAAGGTGAAGAGTTTCGCCTACAGGCATTGCACCACCAACTACCATACGATCGTACATAGAGTAGATCATATTTACTTCATTAGCCACAAAAAGATTTTCAATCAAAAAATCGCGACGGAGTCTCGCTGTGTCGTAATGCTTTGCATCTTGCGGATGCGCTGCATAACGAATTTCATAATTCGTTTTCATACTTGTTTTATATTAAATGGGATGTTTATTTCATGGTATACGTATAATCGTTTGCGTACACGATGCAAAAATAACAAAAGAAAGCATCTAACAACTATAATTCCGTACATATTACCGGTAGATAAAGTTCATTTACTTAATCTACAAATGCAATTTAACAATTTATAATAGAAAAAGTTGAACGCAGAGGTAAGTTTGATAACATATTTTGCACGGTTTTGATTGCTAAACACAGTTCGTCAAAGATAGATAAGCAGAGGATTTTGCGGGTCGAATTATCGTTTAAAGAAGGGAAATAATCGTTTGGCAGGAAGCAGAAAGGGCGTAATCTGCAGTGAAAAACAGACTACGCCCTATTGTTTAATGAATGCCCCTTAAGCAATGCTACTAAACACCACTAAAAGCGCTGAATCCGCCATCGACAGGCAACATTGCACCCGTAATGAAACTGGCTGCCGGACTGCAAAGGAATTGCACGGCACCATTCAGTTCGTTGATGTCGCCGAAACGCCGCATGGGGGTTTTGGCCAGTACTTTCTTACTTCTTTCGGTAAGGCTGCCATCGGGATTGATTAAAACCGCACGGTTCTGATCGCCGATAAAGAAACCGGGTGCAAGCGCATTTACGCGGATGCCATCGCCGTATTTCATCGCCATTTCACTGGCCAGCCATTGCGTAAAGTTAGCCACAGCCGTTTTGGCAGCCGAATAACCGGGAACTCTTGTTATAGCACTATAGGCAGCCATAGAAGAGATGTTGATAATCACTCCCTCACCCTGTTTTGCCATTATTTCGCCAAAGACCATAGAAGGAAAAACGGTACCATTGAGGTTCACGTCGACCACCTTCTGCCAATCGGCTATCTGCATATCAAAGAAATGCTGATCGGGCTGTAGCGTGGCACCAGGCATATTACCACCTGCCACATTGAGAAGAATGTCGATACGTCCCCACTCTTTCACCACTTTAGCGGCTACTTCTTTGAGGTTATCCACATCGAGCACATTACCGAGAACACCGATGACTTCACCACCCTCGGCACGAAGTTCCTCCACTTGCTTGTCGAGTTGTTCCTGACGAATATCGACAGCCACAACCTTTACGCCGGCTTTTACAAAACTACGTGCCAGACTGCCACCCAGAACACCTCCTGCTCCGGTAATAACGGCAACCTTGCCTGCAATGCTAAACATTTCGTTCATAGTATTAAGAAGATTTATTTCTGATTTAATTCATTGTCGATTACTGCCATCATACCTGACAATTCAGCCAGAGCCATCATACGGCCATGGAAAGAATATCCGGGATTATAGCCTTTATCACCATCATCAAGCATCAAACGACCATGATCTGGGCGCATTGGTACTGTAGGATTCTCGCTTTCGAATACGCGAATCACTTCGATTAATTTGCTGTTCAGGTGAGAAGATTCCATGAAGTTGCCATTGCCAGTCTGTGTTGTATAACGCAAATGCACAAATGGCGAACGTTTAGCAAACATACGGGCCATGGCAGGCACATCGTTTTGCACTCCGGCACTGAGTGAACCGGCACAGAAGGTCAAACCATTGCAAGGATTATCTACTGCATGAAGGATCCATTCAATATCTTCGGCATTGGTTACGATACGTGGCAAACCAAGCACTGCAAACGGAGGATCATCGGGGTGAACACACATGCGGATGCCGTATTGCTCACATACTGGCATAATGGCTTGCAGGAAGTAGGCCATATTTTCGCGAAGTTTGTACTTATCGATGCCTTTATACTGGTCAAGAAGCGCCTTAAACAGCTTTACAGGATGTTTATCTTCTTCAGTGATATTGCCGTTGACAAAGCCTTGTGTTTTAACGATGATGTTTTCGATAAGCTCTTCCTTCTCTGCATCGGTCATGGTTTTATCCAGCTCGCGGACTTTCTCCATCTCTTCGGCGGTATAATCCTTCTCAGCGCCTTCACGTTTAAGAATGCAGCAATCAAAGTAAGCAAAGCGTGCACGGTCGAAGTAAAGTGTATAAGTACCGTCCGGCATCAGATGATTCAGATCGGTGCGGATCCAGTCGATGACCGGCATAAAGTTGTAACAAACAGTCTTCACCCCTGCTTTACCGAGGTTTGCCAGACTTTCGATATACGTTTCGATGAGCTGATCACGATCGGGACCACCATATTTAATCGATTCACTTACAGGTAAGCTTTCTACTACCGACCAAACCAGTCCGGCACCCTGTATATAATCGCACATATCTTTTACAGCTTCGTATGGCCAGACTTGGCCGTTAGGAATGTCATGCAGGGCAGTTACGATACCCTCCACTCCTATTTGTTTTAACATGGGTAACGTAATGTTGTCGCGTTTCCCAAACCATCTCCAGGTTTTTAGCATTTTCTTTTCAGTTTTCTTTAGTTCAACAAAGTTCAATGCTGCAAAAGTATAATTTTATGGGAATAATCAGAATTTTATAGAGTTCAAATTCATATATGAAATGTTACACTGCCCCTGATGCATGTTACAAATGCTTTTGAAGCGGTTACATCTTCTGATATAAAACTTATGACACTGGTTAGGAAAATTTTGAGAACCAAGAGTGTAAAAATCTGATAAAAGCTATCCCCTTCAACTTTCTTTTATATTTTTACATCGATTTTATTCAACAAAGAAAAACGGATAAACACTATAAATATGGATACTCAGAGAATCACAAGTTATCTTTATCAGCTTAGCATAGCGAAACTTATGCTCATTGGTATTTTTGTGCCTGTACTATTTGCTATTATTGCCGGTATGCTTGTCGAGGTATTCCCTAACCTGTTTTTTGAGCTCGAAGATTCCTCAGTAGCTTTAAGAGAAGAGCCCTGGATGATATTTGTACTGCTTATAGCGATTCCAATCAAATCGCTGATTCAATATATACCTACAAAGATTGCATCGGGACGGGCGAATAATAAATTACCTTACGCCGTAGCAGCAGTTCTGTCATCGGCCATCCTGTTTGCGGTTTTAGGTAAAGACGATGTTGCCGCAATTATTATCCTGTTCTTCACGGGAATCATCTGGGCAGTGATCAGTTATATATTGTGTGTCAGGAAATCGAATGCGTATCTTTACGTCACTTACATTCATTTTGTCTATTATTTGCTGCTTGTTGTGGGCGAACTTTGCTTTATCGATAAATGGAATTGAACGATGTCACCGAATATGACACCTTTTAAATGAAGAAGTTCTGTCCCATAAGGAACAAAACGATAGCAGATATAACGAAAAAGCCCCGAAGAATCATCTTCAGGGCTTTTCTTTGTTGGACTACCAGGATTCGAACCTAGACAAACAGAACCAAAAACTGTTGTGCTACCATTACACCATAGTCCAAACTTATTGTGCTTTCTCTCAAAAGCGGTGCAAAGATATGGAGACACTTTTATATCTCCAAATCTTTAAACACTTTTTATTATTTTACTATGATCAGGTAGTAGTTTTTCTTACCACGTTGAATCAAAAGGTATTTATCATTCAATAAATCGGCAGTTGTAATAACCTGATCGAATGCTGCAAGTTTCTCTTTGTTCATAGAAACGCCGCCGCCCTGAACCAGTTTACGCATTTCACCTTTTGAGGCAAATACGGCTGCTGAATCTACTAAAAGATCCACGGCTTTAGCACCTTCTGCAAGAGTTTCGCGTGATACTTCAAACTGAGGAACGCCTTCGAATACGGCAAGCAATGTATCTTCATCGAGCTTCTTCAATGCATCTGATGTAGCATTACCAAACAAAATGCCTGATGCTTCTACCGCTGCGTTGTAATCGTCTTCTGAATGAACCATGATAGTTACTTCTTTCGCCAGACGTTTCTGCAATACGCGCAAATGTGGAGCTTCAGCATGTTCTGCCACCAAAGCATCGATTTCTTCTTTTGGAAGAGAAGTAAAGATCTTGATGTAACGTTCTGCATCAGCATCACTTACATTCAGCCAGAACTGGTAGAATTTGTAAGGAGTCGTATATTTTGCATCAAGCCAGATATTGCCCGATTCTGTTTTACCAAATTTACCACCGTCTGCTTTTGTAATCAAAGGGCAGGTCAGGGCATAAGCTTCGTTACCGTTTGTACGGCGGATCAGCTCTGTACCGGTTGTGATATTTCCCCACTGATCCGAACCACCCATCTGTAGCTTACAGTTCTTCACGCTATTAAGGTGAAGGTAGTCATAACCTTGTAATAACTGATAAGTGAACTCAGTAAATGATAAACCATCGCGACTTTCGCCGTTCAGACGTTTTTTTACTGAATCCTTGGCCATCATGTAGTTCACAGTGATGTGTTTACCTACTTCGCGGGCGAAATCAAGGAAAGAGAATTCTTTCATCCAGTCGTAGTTGTTCACCAATTCTGCACGATTAGGTGCATCCGATTCGAAATCTAAGAATTTAGACAACTGTTTCTTGATAGAATCCTGGTTGTGGCGAAGGATATCTTCGGTCAACAGATTACGTTCTGCCGATTTGCCCGAAGGGTCGCCAATCATACCGGTTGCACCGCCGATAAGCGCCAATGGCTTATGACCACAACGCTGAAGGTGGCGAAGCATCATTACACCACATAAGTGGCCAATATGTAGTGAGTCGGCTGTAGGGTCGATACCCAGGTAAGCCGTTACCTGTTCTTTCTGCAATAACTCTTCTGTGCCGGGCATCATATCATGCAGCATGCCACGCCATCTTAGTTCTTCTACAAAATTCATCGTATGTAAGTTATTTATAAGTTTCAAAATTAATGGTGCAAAAGTACGACCATTTGTTTGAACAGCCAACTCTTATCGGGTAAAAAACACTTTGTCAGCACTTTGGGCAATGATTCGGGCCAGCTCTTCTATGCTTAATTGCAAAAGAGGAGCCACCTGCTGATAAAGTTGTGAGACAGGAGTCTGACTTTCATCGGTTTCAAGGAAAAGGCGCGAAAGGGGAGTCGCTTTCAGGGCTTCTTCGTTGTAGTGGAATCCATAAGAGAGATAAAATCCGGCTTTCAGATATTGTTCTGCCAGCTCTTTCTTGCCCCTGAAACCATGAATCACCCACGGAATATCCGATTTCAACGCTTTCTTTAGTTCCATGACCTCATTGTGCGCCTTTACAGAGTGAATAATCAGCGGATAGCCCATTTGTTCGGCCAATTCGATTTGAGCCCTGAAGGCCTCTGTTTGCAGCGTCCACGGAGTTTGGCAGAGCTTATCGAGCCCGGCTTCACCTACAGCAACAATTTGCGGATAAGCAGTTAAAGATCGTTTTAACTGATGCAACTGTTCATTCAGCGTATCGACACTAAGATACCAGGGATGAAGCCCCAGTGAACAATGGAAGTCGGAAGGGAGCGCAGGAAGATCACTGAAACTGCAATTCCAGATGGTCCTCGCCGGATGCAGCGGACGATGATGGGTATGGATATCAGTGTACTGCATAAGCCAAGAGGTCAGGGTACAGGATCGTAGCCGGAGCCACCCCAGGGATGACAGCGCAGCACACGGCGGCAGGTAAGGTAAAAACCTTTGAAAGGGCCGTGTTTCTTTATCGCCTCGATTGCATATTGCGAGCAAGTAGGGGTAAAGCGGCAGGATGGACCTAAATGCGGTGAAATAGCCGCACGGTAAAAATAGATCGGTCCTAAAAGAATATAGGACAGGATTCGTTTCATACCATTTTTTCGGTTATTCGGGTAAGTAGCAGACGGATTTTCTCGTTTACTTCGGCAGTAGGCACAAGTTCGTCCGACTGATAAATAAAGGCAATGGCCAGCTTCTGATTCTTTTCGTTAAGAAGGGTCAGCAAATCTTGCTTGTTCAGGCGATAACCTTCGCGTATCTGCCGTTTTACGTAATTACGTTTTACAGCACGTTTAAAGCGTTTCTTGGGTACACTGATTAAAACCGAAGCTGCAGCATCCAGCTCATCGACATACATGTATACGATACGAAGCGGATAGACAGAAAAAGAACGGGAGTGACCACCGGCAAACATTTTGTCGATAATCAATTTGCGGTGGAGTCTTTCGGCTTTACAGAAACCTTGGGTCATAAAAACAGTGATTAAGTCAATTAATATCTAAAAACGACTTTAATTTATAACACAGACACAGATTACACGGTTCATATCCGCAACGGAATATGTCTGTTAACCATGTAATCTGTGTCTGTTAAATATCATCCAATATGCGCTGATATCAGCAGCACACTCAGTATTACTTATTGTTCTCTTTGATGAACATATCGAGTGCAGCAGTCATCGAAGGAGCTTTCACTGAAGGAGCTTCAAGATCGAGGCGCAAACCGGCATCACGTACAGCCTGAGCTGTTGTTGTACCGAATGTACCAATCTTAATATCTTTCTGATCGAAATCAGGGAAGTTCTTTTTCAGTGAGCTTACGCCCGAAGGACTGAAGAACACCAACATGTCGTAGTCAAATTCTTCATCAGGAGTAAAGTCATTGCTTACCGTACGGTACATCACAACTTCTTTGTGCTGAATCTTATTTTTATCAAGCAAATTCTTAATGTCATCGTTATGAACATCAGAAACCGGAACCAAATATTTCTCTGCCTTGTGTTTCAAGATAGATGGAATAAGATCTTCGATCTTTCCTGTAGCACCGAAAAACACTTTACGCTTGCGGTACTGCACATATTTCTGAATGTACAAAGCGATTTGCTCTGTCGTACAGAAATACTTCATCGTTTCAGGGATGTTGATGCGCATTTCCTGACAAAGAAGAAAGAAATGGTCGATTGCATGACGTGATGTAAAGAGAACAGCTGAGTGGTCAAGAACAGAAACTTTCTGTTGTCTTACTTCTTTAGCACTCACACCTTCTACCTTTATAAAAGGACGAAAGTCTATTTTAATACCATATTTTTCAGCGATATCGTAATATGGCGATTTTTCTGAAGCAGGCTTCGGCTGCGATACAAGTACTTTTTTAATTTTCAACGTCCTAAATTTTTATTGTCAACAAATCGTTTACTTTTATCATCCCCGTATAAAAGAGAATACAGGGAAGGATTTCAAGGGCACAAAAGTACAAAATTAATAGGAAAAAAACGTTTAAACCGTTGAAAAAAAGCTTTATCCACTTGTAAAACATCAAAATTTTAGTAATTCCCAACAATATTAGACCAATTATCACCAAAGCATTTAATTGTAAATCGAAGTAGACAAGCAACAAAACAAAGGGAAAAAGTACGAAACCAAGCAAATATATCAGTGATGTATAGGACTCCAGAAAGAGGTCTGTTTGCATTTTGTCAAAAAACATCCATCCCACAAAAGCGTATAAAAGCCATTTCAGGATGAAATAGACCAGGCATCCGCCTATGAAAATGCCCAATATCTGGTAAATCGGTATGCTGGCAGGTAGTGTAGGGTAGATGTCGCAGGAGTAATTGTACAGATAGATGCCCGCAAGGGTGCAGGTCTGAATGACCAGCAACATCAGATAACGGATATCTGTAACGGTTGATGAGGAAAAAATACTTACACGTTCACGATGAAAGATGAAGCTTTTGAGCTGCAACATCAGGTATTTGCGGCTATGCGCCAGCGTAAATGCCGAGATAAAGAAGCAGATGAGCAGAATGCCCGCAATCAGATTGTCGTTCTGTGGGGCGTAGGGTATTTCTATGCCGGGAATACCGGTGAGAAGTGAGAATATACTCATCATATCGCCGC
>CAMTOS010000128.1 GCA_947074195.1 uncultured Bacteroides sp. | reverse complement strand
CTTGCTTTGTTTTTGTGGATGATATTAACCTTAGCCAATTTATCCAACATCTTAGCCACCTTTGGAAGCAAAGCTGCTGCTTCTGTTTTCTCAGTAGTAGAACGAAGCTTTCTTACAGCGTTACGCATTGTTTTAGCGTAGTATCTGTTGTGAAGTCTTCTTTTCTCTTCTTGTCTGATTCTTTTGATTGATGATTTATGATTTGCCATCTGGACTAATCTGTTTAATTCGTTATTATTTGTAGCCCATAGGGGAATCGAACCCCTCTTTCCAGAATGAAAATCTGGCGTCCTAACCGATAGACGAATGGGCCATTAAGGCAGTTGGCGTTTCCGCCATTTTGCTTCCGGGCACTGTTTGTTTCCCGATTGCGGATGCAAAGGTAGATACTTTTTCTGAACCACCAAACATTATCTGCAGAAAAATGCATTTTAAGAATCAAAATCGCCCATTTTAACTACTACTTAACAAATTAACCCCATTCTGTAACATTTAAAAACGCATTTCACAGGATATTCCCGATCTATTATTCAACTAAAACCTATTGCTATGCGGCATCTTTTTTAGTAGATTTGTAGTCAAATACCCGGAAATCATGCAGCAAAAAGATACAGGCATCGTACTTCATACGCTAAAATACAACGATACATCACTCATTATAGAGATGTATACTGCTCATTCCGGCCGGAAATCTTTTATTGCATCTATTCCAAAATCGAAAAAAGCCCGGGTAAAGACGGTACTTTTCCAACCTTTATCGCTCATCGAATTCGAATCGCCCGAACATTCGAAAGGAAATCTGCACCGCTTTAAAGAGGTAAAGCCGGTATCCCCGTTTATTTCTTTGCCTTATGATCCTTATAAATCGGCTATCGCACTGTTCCTGGCCGAATTCCTTTACCGCGCTATTCGCGAAGAGGGAGAAAATCAGTCTTTATATAATTACCTGACCCACTCCATCGAATGGCTGGATCATTGTGAAGGAGGTTTCGCCAATTTCCATCTGGTTTTTCTGATGCGTCTTTCCCGTTTTCTCGGTCTGTATCCGAATACCGAAACTTATTCGGAAGGAAGTTATTTCGATTTGCTGAATGCCGAATTTACTCCTAACCCCACTTTCCTGCATACATACCATATTAATAAGGAAGAGTCTGCACAGTTTTATCAGCTTATGCGGATGAACTATGACACGATGCATCTTTTCAAAATGAATCGCCAGCAACGCACCCGTTGTCTGGAACTAATCAACGATTATTATCGCCTGCACCTGCCCGACTTTCCTGTATTAAAATCGATAGAGGTTTTAAAAGGATTATTCGATTAATATTATCTGCTTCCGTCTATCCTCTCTCGCTGTCTTCTATACCTATATATATAGCATTTCTTTTATTGCTTCCTTAAACCACGCTCTTTCCTCCTGAAATTCTATTCCCTAAAATACATTTTAACAATCGGTACAGAGGCCTATGCACTTTTGTGCATCCGTATATGCAGTACAGTGCATCGGCCTTTGCACTACAGTGCATCCCTATATGCACTAAACCCGATAGCCTAACCCAGAATACTGCAGAGTGCTCTGCGGAAAACTGCAAAAGGCTTGGCGGGAAATCGCAGATAGCTCTGCGGAAAACCGCAGAAGGCTTTGCAGTAAGCCATAAGCAAATGAAAAAAGACTATAACTGAGTACATTAGGGCAAAGACTACGTCATTAGAAAAACACATTTATTAACTTTTTGTAACATTAATCTAATGACGAGAAACTTACAATCTCAAAACAAAGTAAAAATCCGTTCCAGATGGCTATTGCCTGTATTCGGATTATTTATCGTTCCTGCTCAACCGTTATTATTCAGTAATGATGCCACAGACAACTACTTTGCCCTGTCGGCACAAACTGTTTCTCAAGAAAGAGTAATAAAGGGAAAAGTGGTCGACGAAGCCGATGAGCCACTTATCGGGGTATCGGTATTGCTGAAAGGCGTGGGTATTGGCACCGTGACAGACTTCGACGGAAATTTTACATTGAATGTACCTGCGGGAGAGAAAACTGTTGAATTTTCTTATATCGGCTATAAATCGCAAATCGTCACACTCACCGCCAGCAATCAGATCAATGTCAGACTGATGCCCGACACGCAGGCGCTGGACGAAGTGGTGGTTGTAGGATATGGTACGATGAAAAAAAGAGATCTTACGGGATCAGTCACTTCAGTGAAAGCTGCAGATATTATTAAGTCACCGGCATCCAATGCCATGGAAGCATTACAGGGACAGGTACCGGGGATGGATATCGTCCGTAATTCGGGAAAGGCGACTTCGGGCGTTACCATTAATATCCGTGGTAAAAGATCGCTTTCAGATGTTACCGATGAGTTTAATAACAGCGTGGCCAATGCACCACTATTTATTATTGATGGCATGCAGGGTGGCAACTTTGCAGATATCGCGCCATCGGATATTGAATCTATCGAGATTCTGAAAGATGCTTCATCAACGGCCATCTATGGTTCGCAAGGGGCAAATGGTGTTATCCTTATCACCACAAAGAAAGGAGCCGAAGGTAAAGTAAAACTATCTTATAATGGTTATTACGGAGTGAATGGCTGGGCGCAATATCCGGAAATGCTTACCGGCGAGGATTACATCCAGGTGCGCCGCGAGGCTTACCGCACTGCAGGCCAGTGGAGCTCTACTGCCGATGACCAGAAACTGTTTAGCGCTGAAGAGTGGCAGGCCATTCAGAATGGCGACTGGACGAACTGGAAGAATGAAGTACTTCACAACGGTAGCGTGATGAGTCATCAGATCACTGCATCCGGTGGAACCAGCAACACCACTGCGATGCTTTCGGCGGGATATTATCACGAAAAGGGTTCGTTTAAGGATGATAAGATGGATAAATACAATCTTCGCCTGAACGTAGAACATAAATTTAATAATTTCATAAAGATTGGCGCCAATTCGCAGGTCACTCACTATGCGCAAAACGAACGTGCAGAGAATGTGCTTTGGAGAGCTGCGACCAATGTGCCGTTAGGAAAAGCTTATGATGAAAACGGACAGGTAGTGTTGTGGCCTTTGGGCGTGACATCAAGAGTGAGTCCGCTGGCCGATGAAGCGACTGACAACACGGCCAAACATCATGTTTTGCATACAAACATCATCGCCAATGGTTATCTCGACATTACGCCGGTCAAAGGGCTGAGTATCCGTTCAAATCTGGGTACCAACTTTACCCATTACCGCAAACAGGATTTTGAAGGTGCCAACTCCATAGACCGCGCCGGCGAATATGCTACGGCAAGGGCCAGAGTGGCTTCATCAGAGAAGAGCTTTATCAATTGGGACAACATTGTGAATTATACCAGAACGATAAAGAACAACACCTTTAGTCTGACCGGACTTACCTCGTGGACGCAATCGAAGTTTACAAATGTACTCGCGCAGGGCGACGGTCAGTTGGTCGATTCTTACCTGTGGCATAATCTTGGCGCCAACGACAAAAGCTCGTACGTTATCGGCTCGAACTACATCCAGCATCAAACCTTCTCTTACGCCATACGTGCTAACTACAGCTATATGAGCAAGTATATGCTGACCGTTTCTAATCGTTGGGATGGAGATTCCCGTCTGGCCGAAGGACATAAATGGGCATCGTTCCCTTCGGTAGCTGTGGCGTGGCGTATCAACGAAGAGGCATTCCTCAGAAATGTACAGACCATCGACAATCTGAAGCTTCGTTTGAGCTGGGGTAAAACCGGAAACTCGGGTATTATGGCTTATGGCACACAGTCGGGCCTTACACCGAAAACGAATTCAGCCTTCCAGGATAACGGTTATACCTACTATTTATTTAATGAATATATCGGTAACATCAATACAAGCTGGGAGATCTCCAAAACATGGGACTTAGGACTGGATATTGCTTTACTGAACAATCGTGTTTCGGCAACGATCGATTTATATAAGGTAAAAACCTCGGATATTCTTTTGCCACGCCAGCTACCCTCTTCGATGGGTGCAAGCAATAATGTGACATTCAAAACTTATCAGAACATCGGGGCAACGCAAAATAAAGGTCTTGAAGTCGGATTGAATACGGTAAATGTAGATCGCAAAAATTTCAGATGGAGCACTACAATTTCTTTTGCTACCAATCAGGAAAAGATTACCGAACTGATTGACGGCAAAGATATGGCTATCGGTAGCGATGTTGAAACACAAACACTAATGATTGGTCGTCCGCTCTTTTCATTCTATGAATATACCAATTTGGGTATATGGCAGGAAAGTGAGAGAGAAGAAGCTGGCAAATATTTTAAAGATGCCGCCAAAACTCAGCCATTCCAGCCGGGAGATATTAAGCTGAAAGACCTGAACGGCGACTTCGTTATCGATTCGCAGGACCGTGGTTATATCGGCTCGACTTCGCCTAAATGGACCGGAGGTTTCAATAATACATTCCAGATCGGAAACTTTGACCTGAATGTTTATTTCGTAGCTCGCTGGGGACAGTACATCGAATATGAACTTGCAGGTGCTTATGACCCTCAGGGTAAATCAAACTTTCCTGCTTACTTTAATTACTGGACACCCGAGAATCCTTCAAACGACTTCCCTCGTCCGGACAATACACAGTTCTATAATTATGTAGGTTATCAGTCGCTGAAGTATATTGATGGTTCATACTGGAAGCTCAAAACCCTTTCACTGGGCTATACACTTCCTAAACTGGCAACCAGCAAAATGGGTATTTCAAACCTGCGCGTGTATGTAACAGCCAACAATGTATTCTCGAAAGCGAAGAATCACCTGATCCAGAACTACGATGCAGAGCGTGGCGGATCGGCTAAATCACCATTGCAACGCCAGTTTGTGTTTGGCTTAAACCTCGATTTTTAATTTCTTAAATTGATTATTACAATGAAAAAATACAGATATTATTTAATGGCCGCTGCCTTTACCTCGATGCTCTTCGGAACACAATCGTGTGACCTGAGCGAGTATAATCCCGGAGGATCTACGGCAGACGGAGTGTTCAAAAGTCAGGCAGGTTTCAATGCACTTGTCAATTCTGCTTATGCCTACTGGGGCGGACAGTTTTACGGCCGCGAAGACTTTGTTCTTTTATTGAACGGAGGTACTGATACGTGGATTAATATTGCCAATTGCGGCTATGGCCGCCAGATGTCGAAATATCAGGAAGGTATGTCGACTACCGGCCAGTTCAGAAATACCTGGCAGCGACTTTACGAAATCATCAACGACTGTAATGCCGGTCTGGAGCGCATCAATGATGTGGAGTGGACCGATGTTAATATGAAGAATATCCGCCTGGGCGAGTTGAGCTTTATGCGCGCCTATGCCTACTGGCATTTGGTCGAAATGTTTGGCGAAGTCGATATGCGCACGACGGAAACCAAAGAAATCGTGATGCATTGCTACCGTAGTTCTTACGAAGATTTATATGATCTGATGCTGAATGATATTCAGACGGCAGTAGACAATCTTCCCGTTGATCCTTACCCCACAACTGATGTTGGCCGCGCCACTTCCAAGGCTGCCTATGCACTGAAAGCACGTATCGCACTGACTCGCGTAGCCTACTGCAACACTCAGGCCGAAAAAGATCAGTACTATGAAATTGCACAGACAGCTGCACAATATGTGATCGACAACCAGTCGGCCCTGAAAACAGGTTTGTATGCCACTCCTTTTGAAGTCTTCGACCCTGAGAACAACAAAAACAACAAAGAAGCCCTCTTCGTTGTAACCCACTCTACCGAGTCGTCATTAAATATGCAAAGCAATAATCCTAACCGCCTGCACATTTATTTCCACGCCAAATATTCGGGCTGGGCAGGAATGGAACTCGATTATGCAAATGGTAACGACCGCAATTCCAAGAGTGGCAGCATGGCAATGATGCCTACACGCTATCTGTTAGATTTGTATAATGAGGAGATTGACAACCGTTACAACTCATGGTTTAGAGAAGCTTATTATCTGAATACAGCAAGTGCATTTACATGGACAGCAGATCAGCTGAACCATTTCGAGAAACCAGCATCAATGGCAGGACAGCAAATACAACCCGGCGAGTTATCGATGCTTTTCACCAAAAAAGCGCTGGATGAATCGGCCAAACGAACTTTACCTTATGCGGCTGTCGACATCAACGATACCTACAATGCAGACGGAAGTGTTAGCACGAATGCCAACTTCAACATTCACTTCCCTACATTGCTGAAGTATGAAGATAAATCGATAGCCGATCGCGGGCTACCAGCCAACTCACAAGTTGGAGCCAATGATGTTCTGATCATGCGTCTGCCTGAGATGTATTTCATTGTGGCCGAATGCGAAATCATGAAGTCGGGTGGAAACAAATCGGTTGCCAAAGACCGTATCAATGTGATTCGCGGACGTGCAGCTGTTCCCGGACGTGAAAGCGAGATGGCTGTATCAGAGGGTGATATGACGCTTGACTTCATCCTTGAAGAAAAAGCACGCGAGTTTTGCGGCGAATTCATTCGCTGGTTCGATCTGAAACGCACTGGTAAACTTGCCGAATATATCATTGCACATAATCCTGACATCGTATCTGCAGCCGGTATCGATTTTCTGAATGCCGGCTATTGCAACTTAAGACCAATACCGCAGACATTCCTTGATGCTATTCTTAATCCGGAGGAATTTGGACAAAACCCGGGTTTCTGATAAATTAAACATTAAATAAATATCGAACCTGTTTTGCATTAAATTGCAAGACAGGTTTTTTTGTTTTAAGTAAATAAGCACAACAAATCACACTGTAAACATTTTTACACACATCTTATCTGTAATACCAGCATCACTTTTACTACAATTGCATTACCGTTTTTTTAGGTCAAATAAGGTTTTTCAGAGCAACAAAATTAAACGAATTTACAACTTTTTTTGGGCCGTAAAACAAGGATCAAGTCTTACTAAAAAAGGCATTTTCCTATCTTTAAGTTACGAATCATTAGAATAATAAGAGATATTTATGTCTATTTGTAAAATTAAAAACATTTAAATAATGTTATAAGCCAAATTGTAATTTATAGTTAATCGTCGTTTTTAATTGTTTTTTGTTGTTGAAATTAGCTAATGACTAGTTAAAACAAGATTATCTGCTAACAAAACGATAGTTTTCTAATTCCCAAGAAAAAAAAGATTTTTGTTTTAAAGTATTGGTAATAACTTTGCAACTGAAAAACACGGCAACACTAATGTATATTTATTTAATTTTACAATAAGACTTATGAAAAGAAAATTCTTGCTATTATTGGCATGTCTACTCGTAGGCTTGTCTGGTGTAATGGCACAAACACAGACAATCACTGGTGTAGTGATTTCAGAAGAAGACGGAGGACCAATCATTGGTGCAACCGTTTTAGTAAAAGGAACTCAGCTGGGTACAATTACCGGCATTGACGGTGATTTCAGACTATCAGGCGTTCCTGAGTCAGCGACAACACTGCAAGTTTCATTTATCGGACTTCAAACGCAGGAAACGGCTATTAAGCCAAATATGCGCATCATCATGAAATCTGACAGCGAAGTACTTGATGAAGTTATGATCGTTGCATACGGTACTGCAAAGAAATCTTCTTTTACCGGTTCTGCAACTACAGTTAAGTCTGAAGAAATCAAAAAACGTCAGATTTCTAACGTAACAAAGGCTATCGACGGTCTTGCTCCTGGTGTACAGGCTACAAGTGGTAGCGGCCAGCCAGGTTCTTCGGCAAACATCTATATCCGTGGTCTTGGTTCTATCAACGCAGGTAATACTCCGCTTTACGTAGTAGACGGTATGCCTTATGATGGTGCTATCTCTGCAATCAGCCCGGACGATATCGAAAACATTACTATCCTTAAAGATGCTTCTGCATCTGCCCTTTACGGTTCTCGTGGTGCGAATGGTGTTATCATGATCACAACTAAGAAAGGTAAAGAAGGTCGTACTGAAGTTAACCTGAAAGCTGTTGTGGGTATGTCAAGCCGCGCACTTCCACGTTACGAAACAATGAACTCAAAACAGTTCGTAGAAGCGATGTATTCAGCATACTACAATCAGTTTGGCGATGGTGCTATTGCCGAAATGACTACAGGTGCTACAAAACTTTTCGGTCCTAACGAAAAATACAATCCATTTAACTACCCTATCGCTGAACTTATCAACACTTCTACAGGTAAAGTTCGTGACGATGCACAACTATTGTGGGAAGACGACTGGTTGGATGAAGTAACCCGTAAAAACGCTCTTCGTCAGGAATACGTATTCAGCGTAAACGGTGGTAGCGAAAAAGGACAGTTCATGTTCTCTTTGGGTTATGTAAACGAAGACGGTATCCTTGAAACTACAAACTTCCAGCGTTATACTGGTCGTGCAAGCATCGAAGCACAGCCTAAAAACTGGTTAGCTACAGGTTTCAGCACTAACTTTGCTCACTATGTATCTAACTCTTCTCAGACAAGCACAAGTGCAACAAGTAACGTTTGGTACTCTGCTGCGTTGATGGGTCCTATCTTCCCAATCTACGAAAGAGACCG
>CAMTOS010000127.1 GCA_947074195.1 uncultured Bacteroides sp. | reverse complement strand
GTAATCTCTCCCATTGCCTTAATTACAGCATCTTTCGTATTGTATTTCCCCGTCTCGAGCAAACGCGACGAGTTCTCTACTACAATGATGGCATCATCTACTACAATAGCTACAGCCAGAATCAAACCGAAAAGAGTAAGCGTATTTATTGAGAACCCCAAAAGCCCCATAATTGCCAGTGTCCCGATTAACGATACCGGAATTGAAATACATGGGATAATAACCGCTCTGAAATTCTGAAGAAACAATAGAATTACCAATACTACCAAGGCCGTTGTTTCAAAAAGAGTTTTTATAACTTCTTTGATAGATGCATTTATAACATCCGTTGTATCAAGAGTCACCTGATATTCCACTCCATCAGGGAAATTCTTTGATAGTTGCTTCATCTTGTTTTTTACTTCAGTAGCCACATCAATAGAGTTAGATCCCGGCTGCTGATAAATGGCTATCGCTGCAGAAGGTTTACCACTCAATGTAGCCACAACATCATAATTGCTTGATTCCTGTATCACTGTAGCAATATCTTTAATGCGCAGAAATTCTCCATTCCCCTCATTTCGCACAATGATATTACCAAATTCTTCGGGTGTGGTAAGTCTTCCTTTTACAATCAGCGTAAATTCAAAAGCATTTTTATTGTCACCAATCGCCTGTCCCACGGAACCCGGGCTAACATTTACATTCTGATCTGAAATAGCGGAATAAACATCTTCGGGAGACACCCCACGAATACGCATTAGTTCAGGATCCATCCATACGCGCATAGAGTAATCACCAGCCCCCATTACATCTACATCACCAACACCCGGCAGACGGGTAAGTTCGTTCAGCAGATTAAGTGTACCGTAATTTGATAAATACAGTGCATCATACTCTGGACTACTCGAAATCAAAGAAAGGAACAATACGATATCCGTAGATCTTTTCTGAACCGTAACCCCCTGAACAATAACAGGATTAGGGAGTGATGACTTTGCAATATCAACACGGTTTTGCACCTGAACAGTTGCCATGTCGATATCAGTACCTACTTCGAAAGTCACCGTAAGTGAATAAGATCCTGATGAAGAAGAAGTAGATGACATATAAAGCATTCCATCAACACCATTAACCTGTTGTTCTATCGGCATACCTACTGTCTGGGCAACAGTCGTTGCATCGGCACCAGGATAAGTTGCCGAAACCTGAACTGTAGGCGGTGTTATATCAGGATATTGAGCTACCGGCAATGATATCAGAGTTATCAACCCCGCGACGAGTATCAACAACGCGGTTACCGTAGCAAATATCGGTCTGTTTATAAAAAACTTTGAGAACATGATTCTTTGTTTTAGTAGTTAATAATCAGTCGATAACCGGTTTGATTTTCATTCCGTTTTTCACTTTAAGCAGTGCTTTGGTTACATATTTTTCTCCGGGTTTTATTCCACTTGTTATCATACGAAGCGTGTCATCAAAAAGTTCTCCTGTGGTCACATGTTGATAACTAACTATATTAGAATCGTTTACAACATACATATATTTACCCAGCTGATCGGAACCCAGCGAAGCATTATTTACTAATATGGCATTATCTACATTCGCATAAGGAAGAGAAACACTCACATAAAGTCCGCTTTTCAGTATACCATCAGGGTTGTTTACTACAGCACGAAGCGTCATGGTACCTGTATTCATTGTTACATCGGGCGACATATAATCCAGTTTAGCCGGGAAATTCTCGTAATCGGCAGTTCCAAGTTTTACAAGTACTTCATGAGGCAACTCGCTTGTAGCTTTCCCTTTATTTGCCTCAAACTGCATATTCAGCCACTGGTTATCAGCAATATTAAAATAAGCATACATCTGATCATCCTTATAGATGGTAGCCAGCGTAACCGGGCTTGCCGCTCCGCTGATATAACTACCCACATCGACCGCATTTTTGGTAATCACACCGTCAAAAGGCGCTCTGATATAGCAATATCCCAGATTAGTCTGAGCCGTACTCAGTGCAGCCTGAGCTGTAGCAATCGAAGCCTTGTCAGCTTTCATATTCGATTCAGCTTCGAGCACCTGAATCTGACTCACCGCGTCACTTTTCAAAGCTTCAAGCATTCGGGTATAATTACTTTCGGCGTATGCCTGCTGAGCATTTGCAGTTTCAAGTTCGGCCTGTGCCTGAGCCACATCATTCTGATAAATAGTAGGTTCAATAACAAAAAGTAACTGACCCTTCTTCACCTTCTGTCCCGGTTTATAATTCATCGATTCGAGCGTACCATTTACGCGCCCCACCAGATTCACCGTTTGTTCGGATGTCAGATAACCCGGATATTCTTTTGTAAGCGTTACATTCTTTACTATCGGTGTCGCAACAGTAATTTCAGGAACATACGCTGCGCTTGTTTTCTTATCATGCTTCTTGTCTTTACAACTGCAAACCAGTAAAGGCAATACTAACAATATGTATAAAATCTTTTTCATCATTATATTGAGTTTATAGTTATCAATTATTCCATCCACCGCCAAGTGCCTTATACAAGGTAATCAGCTGAATAAGACAAGCCCCTTTCGCCTGCACAAGCTGGCTCTGATAAGTCAGCAAAGACTTCTGTGCGTCCACCACATTCTGAAAAGGAGACAATCCCTCTTTATAAAGATTAATAGACAGTGTCAGTGCTTCCTGATACTGATAGCAGGTTTCGCGCAATTCCATAACCTGTTTTATATAACTCTTATAACCTTCCATCGCATTATCAGTTTCCTGAATAGCAGTAAGCACCGTACTATTATACTGATTAATCACCTGATCCAGATCCGCCTTAGCGCTTTTCAGCGAATTAATCAAATCGCCACCGCTAAAGATAGTCCAGCTCAGTGCCGGAGCAATTTCATATGTAAATGCCCGGTGACCAAAGAAATCTTTCAGATCTTTAGCCATATATCCCACAGACCCGTTCACAGTAATCTTTGGTGCAAAATCAGATTTAGCAGCGCCAACTTTTGCAGCCTGTGCCCTCACATTCCTTTCTGCTGCCCGAAGGTCAGGTCGTCTTCTGATCATCTCCACCGGAATGCCAACTCCCACCGGTTCAATATATTCCGGTATAGCCTGTACAGTAGAAAGTAAACTTCTGACTTGTTGCGGATAAACTCCCAGAAGAATTGCAATGGAGTTCATATATTGTACAATATTAAGTTCGGCCGAAGGAATAGAGGCCTTTGTACTGAAGTAAGTCGATTTAGCCTGCGCCACATCCAGTTTAGATGCCAGACCGGCATTATAGCGGGCTTCTGTAATATTTACTGTTACTTTTTGTTCCTCACAGTTTTTCTGAATAACGATAAGTTCCTGCTGTGCCGCCCTAAGGTTGATATAGGCTGAGGCTACCTGCGCCGCCATCGAAATCATTGTCGATGTATAATCCTCTTTCGATGCATAGAACAGTTCCTTTTCGGCACGCGCCTGATTTCGGATACGTCCGAAGATGTCAATTTCCCAACTCAGGCTGGCAGCAGCATCATAATACTCTTCACGACCCTGAGCCTCCTGAGTAACCTTGCCACTGGATTGTTCTTTCGTCCATCCTGCCCCAAAAGAAATTGTCGGGAAGAAATTGCTTCGGGCAATTCTCAGACTATATTTTGCCATGTTCATCCGGTCAATGGCCATTAAAACATCGAAACTCTGATCAACAGCTACGGCAATCAGCGAATCCAGAACAGGGTCGCCAAACTTCTTCCACCATTCATCATCTACAGGAAGTGTTTGTTGAAACAACTCGTCATCTATTGCAGAATTTCCCTCTGTCATTGCTGCCCATTCCTGGGGTGCCGGTGTTTTTAAATAGCGTTCAGCATTATTATTCTTTTGTGCCAAAGCCGGTAAAGCTATTAGCAGCAAAAGCAAAATACTCCATTTTTTCATAAGTTTGCAGTTTAAAGAATATTATTTAAACAACTGAAAACAAGCTTTGTTTAGTTAACAAACATGTATTTTAAGGAGTATAAAAAAAAGCGGTCTACTGTTATTTTTTAACAATAGACCGCTTTTGGTCAAATTATCCGATAAAGGAAAAATGCTTATTCAGCAGATTTCTTTCTGATACCTCTTTTTTGAGTTGGAGCTGGTGCTTCTACTACTTTAGGAGCCACTTCGATGCCTGCCAATTCAGGGTCAATCATGATTCTACCGCAATATTCGCAAACGATAATTTTCTTACGAGAACGGATATCCAATTGTCTCTGAGGCGGGATTTTGTTAAAGCAACCACCACAAGCATCACGTTGTACATACACGATACCCAAACCATTGCGTGAACTTTTACGAATACGTTTGAAAGATTGTAAAAGACGTGGATCAATCTTAGTTTCAAGTTCTTTTGTCTTTTCGCGAAGTCTTTCTTCTTCCTGTTTAGTTTCAGAAACGATTTCATCAAGTTCGCTCTTCTTCAAATCAAGATCTTTTTGTCTTTCTTCAAGTGCAGCGATGCTTTTTGCAGCTTCTTCAGATTTCTGTTGTTCAGAAACAGTAAATTCCTTGATACGTTTTTCGCAAAGTTCGATTTCCAAAGTCTGGAATTCGATTTCTTTTGTCAGGAAGTCATATTCGCGGTTATTGCGAACATTATCCTGCTGCGATTTATATTTCTCAACAGCCGCTTTAGCTGTTTCGATCTCAACTTTCTTTCCTGCAATAGCCGATTTCAGTTCGCTGATTTCCGATTGAATTTTCTCAATACGGGTAGTTAAACCAGCAATCTCATCTTCTAAGTCTTGCACTTCCAAAGGAAGCTCACCACGAAGGGTCTTAATCTTGTCAATTTCAGACAGCATAGTCTGCAACTGGAACAATGTTTTCAATCTTTCTTCGGTTGAAAGTTCGTTCGGATCTTTTTTTAAATCTTTCGCCATACTATTTACTTATAAATATTTTATAGGATTCGTATTTACTTTAGTTATTCTCAGCATCAGTTCCGGGAATTGATTTCTCAGCAAATCACTGAAAATCATCACCGTATGAAGCTCACTTTCATAATGACCGATTTCCGCCATCAGAATCTTTTCATCCTGGCCAAAATAGTCATGATATTTAAATTCGCCAGTCACAAAAACATCAGCATTCTGGCGAATCGCCTGTGGAAGCAAAAAACTTCCCGAGCCACCACACAGCGCCACAGTATGAATCATCTTTCCGCGCACCTCATTGTGTTTCAGGCATCCCACATTAAAACGTTCTTTAATACGTTTCAGGAATTGAAGATCCTCTTCCGGATGTTCAAGTTCACCGATAACACCGATGCCCACCTGTGCCCACTGATTTTGCAGCGGATAAATATCATAAGCCGGTTCCTCATAAGGATGGGCCCACATCAGAGCACTGACCACCTGCGTTTTCAGATATACCGGCATAATCATTTCAAGTCTCACCTCTTTTTCGGTATGAAGCTCTCCCACTTCTCCCACATAAGGATTGGCTCCTTCCTGAGCACGGAAAGTACCTTCACCATCAAGCTGATAACTACAGGAATCGTAGTTGCCAATATGTCCACAGCCTGCTGCAAACAATGCCTGTCGTACCTTTTTAGCAGCATCCACCGGCACAAAAGTCACCAGTTTGACCAGCATATCCTCTTTCGGTTCCAGAATTCTTACATTCTTCAGGCCGATAAGTTCAGCAAAGCGATAATTCACTCCCTGATATGCATTATCAAGATTGGTATGTGCCGAATAAATCACAATATCATGCTTAATTGCCTTCATGATACAACGCTCCACATAATCCTTTCCGGTTATCGATTTATAACCCTTAAAGATTAAAGGATGGTGCGAAATAATCAGATTACAACCCAGCACAATGGCTTCATCGATCACCGGTTCCGTCACGTCAAGACACAACAAAGCCCCTGAGACTTCCGCTTCTGTTAATCCGATTTGCAGGCCGGCATTATCAAATCCGTCTTGCAAGGGCAGAGGCGCGAACCGTTCAAGGGCGCAAACTACTTCCTTAATTTTCATTTCTCTAATGAAATTTGGGTACAAAGATAATATTTAATGCTGAAATCACGAATTTCTCAGCTTTTTTTCTCGTCTGAACAGCGCTTCCAGCTTCATAGTTAACCCCTCGGGCGGTGCATTGTTCGGTGTCAGCTGCTTTTTCTTCTCTGCAATCTCTACAAAATAGATGCTGAAACAGATCATCACAAAGGCCACAGCCTGCCACACATTAAACTTATCCTGCCCGAAGATATACGAACAAATGGTAGCCACAACCAGAATTACATAACTGTAAAGCGATACCACTACCGTATTCAGACAATTTAGTCCGATGGGCGTTAATATATAAGTAAAGAAAGTGGGGAAAATCAGCACAAAGATAAAAACACAAAACGGAAACCAGTGGAAATGGCCATGCACCATATCTACAAGCAGTGGTGCATCAAATCCGGCAATCAGCACCGATATAATAGCAGGGATAGCTGCCCCGGTAAACGACCATTTCAGAACCGTAATATCCCCTATTCTTTCCAGCAATTCCTTACCCAATATCAGGAAGAAAGCATATGCAGCCGATGAAATAAAACATAGAATATTGCCCAGCAACGGGTTAGTAGCCATTTCATTACTTTTCTGTGTAGCAATGCAGACAATAGCCCCTGCGAAACCGAGCACAATCCCGAAGAATTTCATCTTCGTCAGTTTCTCGCCAAATGTAAACATAGCCGCTACGAACACTATAATTGGTTGAAGCGCATTAAAAATGGCAGCCGATACCGGCGTAGTCATCGTAATTCCCACCAGATAAGTCGCCATATTGATATAAAGACAAAATGCACCGAGAGCCATCAGTTTGATGCGATCCTTCCAGCTTGCTTTGTCTTCTTTCACAAACAAACCTGTAATCCAGAATAAAGAACCCGCCACCAGATAACGGAACATCACACCCGTAAACGATCCGATCCATAGGGGTAATAAAAATTTAAGCGCATTCACATTGATCCCCGAAAACACACGGGAAACCGCCATTGCCAGATTGCCTTTAAGCTCCTTATTCATTACAAATTAACGTAGATTATTACTTAAAACAATCTACGTTAAATAATGTTTGTGTCCCCATGCAGAAGCCACAAATCTATATCATTCTAGATTAGAACAGATTATAAGATACTCCGATAATAAACGAATTTTTGATAGGCGAATGTTTAGTTGTAGCAATCAGATATCCCCCATTCAGATGGATGTTGGCCAGATGAACACCCAATCCCACCGTGGCAAATGGCGGAACATACTTATCTTTCTTGCTATACGAATAACCCGCACGTACAAACAGCACACGAATGAAACTATACTCCAGTCCGGCAGCCGCAATTACCGATTTCGAACTTTTCGGCATAAACACATAACCCACACGTCCGTAAGCCTCCAGGCCATGCAGCGATTCATCGTTAAACAACTCATACGACAAGCCTGCATTAATCTGCATCGGCTGTTTCACCTTCACACCATACCCATAATCATACTTCGATCCTATATTTTCCAGTGCCAAAGCAGCACCAAGTCTCTCTTTACGATACATCATCTGCAAATCCATGCCAAAAGCCGATGCGCTTTTATCATAAATCTTTGAATTCAGATAACGCATATTCACAGCACCAGACAGACAATCGGCAAACCGGTAAGATGCACCTAATGTAAGCGAAACATCGTGTGGGCGGAAAGATTTATCAAGACTCCCCAAATCATATTTCTTATAAAAAGCATACTGGGCACCAAGAAGCATCGTCAACCGGTGATTCAATTTATAATAGCCCGCGAACGATGGAATTTTACTATCAATTCCCTTCGGCCCCCAACCCAGATAAGAAAGACCAAACGCCCCTTTATTCATGCTAAAAGCAGTTGCAGCCGAATTGTTATAAACCGAAAAAGCCGATGCATCCGATACGATACCTGTATTTCCCAATGCAAAGGCAGTAGGATCACTGGTCATCGGAAATTGATGTGATTGTGCCGATACCGCCATGGCAGTCATCAAAGCAGCTAATGAAAAGTACTTGCGGAGTTTCATAATTATAGTTGTTATAATGTTTGATTCATCTATTTGGCTGCAATTTAATATATATTTCGATAAAACAAAGCTTATATTGTTATAATTTGGGGAAAATTAAAAATCCTCCCTGCCTAAGCAAAGAGGATTGAAACTATAAATACAGATATTATTACTTCAAATTCTTATTAAAGAACTCCACCAATTTATCATAAGGAAATATGCTTTATTCAAAAACAATAAAATCAACGAGTTGTAAGAAATACTCTTTCGACCAAATCTCAAGTCCCTCTTTATTTTTAATAAATGGTTCTACATCGCGTTTCACCATTTCGATATCAGAGTTTGCAATCCTTTCTCTCAACAAATTCAGAAATTCTTCCTTATTTATATCCAGAAGATTAAACTCACGTATTCTTTCCTGCAAATGATTAAAATCCAGCTTTACACCGTTCTTTACATACCATTCAAAATCGTACCAATCACGTCCTTTAACTCTATTCTTCCAGTTTCTAAAAACCAATGCATGCATTTTTCCGGCATATAAATCAGGTAAAACAAAACATTGTGTCATGAAAGAAAAAGGAAGTAACAAAAGTTTCTGCTCAGTTCGAAATTTCATAGGCGGATTAATATCAACCTCAATTTTAGATCGGAAGAGCACACGTCTGAACTCCAGTCACCGCTCATTATCTC
>CAMTOS010000126.1 GCA_947074195.1 uncultured Bacteroides sp. | reverse complement strand
AGGAAGCTCCTGCTGAAAGCGAAAAGGAAGCACCTTCTGAATCTGCCGAATAATCTTAAATCATTATATAATCAAGATTTAATAGGTTTTAGTTTTAAAGTAGAAATTATAAAAATATTATAATTATGAAAAAGTTAGTTTTATCTGTGATGATGTTTGTTTTCGTTTGTGCTAGTTCAATGGTAGTTATGGCTCAAGAGCCGGTTAAAACTCCACAGACTACCACTGAGCAAGTAGAAGAACAGTCTGAAGAAGCAGTTGAAGAGAATAAAGATGAACAAGCAGAAGAGTCTGCTAACGAATCTACTGCTTCAGAAGATTCGGCACAAGCTGAAGTAACTGAATAAATTCTTCTCGCGCACGAATAATATAGTTTAATGTTTTGTGTGAGCATCCCGCCGAAGTGATTTCGCCGGGATGTTATTGTATATATACCTCACAGTTAAGCATTTTCTAATCCATACAATTTTAATTTATTGTATAGTGTTTTACGATCAATATTCAGTAATCTTGCGGCTTTGCTTTTATTGAAATTGCTTTGACGTAAAGCTTCCTGTATCTGCTCCTTCTCCGTATTTTCATTCTTCAAACTCAAATTCATTCTTGGAGCTTCATAAAAAGATCTACCCGATAAACCCAGCGCTTCTTCACCGATAAGATCATTTTGTGTTAATAAAGTTGCTCTTTTGATGATATTCTTCATTTCGCGTAAGTTACCAGGCCACGGATAAGACTGAATCGTCTTCATAGCTTCCGTTGTAAAACCCGAAATTTGTTTATTTAATTCCTCATTGGCTTTATCCAGAAAGAAATTGGCGAAAAGTGGAATGTCTTCAATTCTTTCTTTCAACGTTGGCATCTTTAAGGTAAATTCATTGATACGATGGAATAAATCTTCTCTGAAATTCCCATTCTCAATGGCTTTATTTAAATCTTCATTTGTAGCAGAAACCAGTCTGATATCTACTTCAATTTCTTTAGGCGAACCCACAGGGCGAATTTTCTTCTCCTGAAGAGCACGCAGCAGCTGGATTTGTATCTCATAACTCAGATTACCGATTTCATCCAGAAAGATGGTTCCTCCGTTAGCTGCTTCGAATGCACCTGTCTTATCGGCCAGTGCACCGGTAAACGATCCTTTCTGGTGACCAAAGAATTCTGATGCAGCCAATTCTTTAGGAATTGCCCCGCAATCTATTGCAATAAATGGTTTATCTTTTCTTGGACTTAATTCATGTATTCTTTTCGCTACATACTCTTTACCTGTTCCACTTGCGCCATTAACCAAAACGGCCATATTAGTAGGAGCAACCAGTCCCACATATGAATAAAGCTGCTTTGCAGGTTCACTTACTCCTTCGAAATATGCATTCGAATTAGTTTGTGTCACTTTTTTAGAAGTCCTTTTTGAATTTACAGAAGTTTCAGTCTGCTCTTTGGCAATGGGTGGAGCCATTGCTTCTGTTATCTTTTTCAGAAGTTCATCGGGATTCACAGGTTTAGCTATATAATCGCATGCACCAAGCTTCATCGCTTGTACGGCAGTCTGGATTTCAGCATAACTTGTCATAATGATAAATGGTACAGCATATCCATTTTCGTTGATCCAGGTTAGTAATTGAATACCATCGGCGTCAGGCAGGCGTAAATCCGACAATATCAAATCAGGAGTTTGTTCTTCTATTGTTTTTTTTGCGCGGGCTACATTACTTGTTGTAGCTGTTTCGAATCCTTTCTTGCCTAACCATGATTTTAACATCATGCCGAAAGTTAAATCATCTTCGACTATTAATATTGATTTCATGCTGTTTACTATATCAGTTTGTGTCCACAAAGGTAAATTCTTTTCCATGAAAATCATATATTTGCATAGATAAATAAAAAAAATGCGTTTATGAAGGCATCGCATCTTACTAAAATAAAGATCTTGTTTGGATACTCTCTTCTTTTGGGTGTCCTATTTATCGGTTTATTCTTTATTCGCCGTGAGATGAGAGATCTTTCCCAGTCTGAGAACCAGCAGGGGCTGGCTACTGATAGTTTGTTGAATTTACTGAACGAAAAAGATCAGTCTATACTTCAGATGATTCAGGTGATGAACCGTGCCAGTGAGCAGGCTATGTCGATTACAGATATTGAAAAGATTATTGCCGAACAGGATTCTGTCTTTACCCAAAAACGTGTGCAACGCAATGTCATAATAAAACAAGATACAATCATTGCGCAACCTCCCAGGAAGAAATTCTTTAAGCGTGTGGCCAATGTGTTTGCTCCTTCTAAAAAAGATACTGCAGTTATTGTAAATACGTCGCAGGTTATATCGGTCGATACATTGATAGAGACAATAAATCCTGCAGACTCTCTGCATCAGCGCATTTTGAAGGCCAATGTAGCCAATCGCAGAAAACAACAAGCTCTTGCGAAACAAAATAGTGAACATTTTAAGCGTTTGAACGAAGAACTATCTGCCCGAATGGATAGTCTGATGATTGCTTATGAAGATAATATTATTCATCAGGCCAATGTGATGAATGTGCACGAACAGGCTGTCAGGGCCCGTGCCACCGAGATGCTGACACGTATTGGGATAGGTGCCATTGTTCTCTCTGTGATGTTCTTTTTCATTATCTGGCGAGATCTGGCCCGAAACAATCGCTACAGGAAACGTCTGGAAGATGCCAATCACAGAGCTGAGGAATTGCTTGAAACCCGCGAGAAGCTGATGCTCGCCATTACACACGATATTAAAGCTCCGTTGAGTTCTATCATCGGTTTTCTCGATTTACTTAATCTCTCGGTGAAAGATGAGAAAGAACGATCGTACATATATAATATGGAATGTTCTTCCAAGCATCTGCAGAAACTGGTGACCGATCTTATCGATTTCCATCGTCTTGACCTGAATAAAATGGAAGTCAACCGCGATAGCTTCAATCCTTATGAACTATTCGAAGAGCTGAAAGACAGCTTTATACCTTTGATGAAGGCGAAAGGATTGGAGTTTAACTGTAAGATTGAATCGGATTTGGATAAAAGTTATGTCAGCGATCCGTTGCGTATTCGGCAGATTGTTACCAACCTTTTATCTAATGCAGTGAAGTTTACCAAAGAAGGTTCTGTATCATTAACCGTTACATATAAAAAATCAAAACTATGTATTCATGTTAAAGATACTGGTCCGGGTATGGAAGAGAATCAGAAAAAACTGATCTTTCAGGAATTTACCCGTTTGCCACAAGCGCAGGGTGAAGAAGGTTTCGGTTTAGGATTATCTATTGTACGTAAACTTATTATCCTGCTCGAAGGTAAAATCGATATTGAAAGTGCAGTAGGGAAGGGGACTGAGTTTATAGTAACACTTCCTGTTTATCCTGTGCCGGGAGGTGCATCGCTAACTATGGCATCAAAGAAAAAAGCTTCAGCCAAGAAAGATATTATCGTTCCGGTTAAACCGCTTAACCTGATCCTTATCGACGATGATCAAATGCAACTTACCCTTACTCACGAACAGCTGAAGCGTCATGGAATCAGCTCTGTATGCTGTAATCAGATTAATGAATTGCTTGATCAGCTCAGAAATCATCATTTCGATGCATTGCTCACCGATGTGCAAATGCCTGCCATGAATGGTTTCGACTTGCTTCGCCTGCTTCGTTCATCGAATATTGGTCAGTCGAAAGAAATACCTGTTATTGCCGTAACAGCTCGTAGCGACATGAAAACAGAAGAGTTTATCGAAAAAGGATTTAGCGGATGTTTGCATAAACCATTTTCTGTTACCGAGCTGCTGGGTATATTGGATGTAGAAAATAAATCTGTATCTAAACCTGTAACAAGCCCTAAACCCGCCAAAAAAACGGAAGGTAAGTATCAGATAAATGCACTGGTTGGCTTTATGGAAGATGACAAAGAGGCATCTGCTGCAATTATCTCTACATTTATAGAAGAAACCAAAAAAGATCTGACGCTGATTACCGATGCACTGCGCAACAAAGATGCGGCTCTGATTGCCGCACGGGCACACAAATTACTTCCACTGTTTGTAATGATGCGCAATGACGAAGCCACGAAATGTCTTACCTGGCTTGAGAAGCAAAAGGATGCTACCAGTATGACTGATGATTTTGTAACGCATGCCAAAGCATGTATTCAGATACTTCAGGATGCCACAAAAGCGGCTGAGACTTACCGCACTACACTTTAATCTTCATTTTAGACATATTTATATAGTTTAGTGCAGAGCCCTCTGCACTAAATTGCCAAGCCTTTGGCAACAAACTGCAGAGCCTTTGGCAGTAAATTGCCAAGCCTTTGGCAACAAATCCCCAAAGTAAACTCCAAATTCTACGCTCATTTATCCTTCTTTTCATTCTTGCCTGCTCATTATTTTTCCGGTTAAACTTCTGTTTTTTACATTAATATGCCGATATTGCTATTTTTGAAATGGCAAAATATGTGGTTTACAAAGAAAAATAATCATTTATGCTAAAATAATTTGCAATATAATATGGTTTATAAAATAAACTGGTTATATTTGCAAAGGAGTTAAGGATAAAACAATACTTCAACTCTTGTAACAAAGCAATATCTAACCTCTAAATGTAAATTGAAATGAAAAGAATGAATGAATTTAACGTAGTGAAAAATCTCGGCTCTTTTTTAGCTCTGTCACTATTTGCTTGTTTTAACTCACTGTCGGCCCAGAATGATATTAAGGCAGAATTCACCGGAATGAAGTCTTGTGACGGTAAAATAATGATTGCGACCAGAGCCGGACAGTATGCTATGGCATCGATAAATGCGGATACGACTTGCGTTGTAACTCTCGCAAATGTTCCTGATGGTGAATGTATTATCATGGCATTTCATGATGAAAACGGGAATTATCAGCTTGATATGACGAATGGTGTTCCCGCAGAATACTGCTCAATAGATACAGTTGCTGTTGACGGTAAATCGGTGGAACCGGTTCAGATCAGATTGAAAGAAGTAAAAACATCTATAATCGCTAATAACTAAAAACTAAAAATCATGGAAGAAAGAAATTTAACTGAAAGAGAAAGCCTGAACTTAATTGCAACAATGATTAAGAATTCTAAGCGAAATGTGAAACAGAATGCTGGTGGCCCAACTTTGATATGGGGATATGCTACAGTGATTACTTCAATTCTTATTCAACTTGGATGGTACTTTATAAACGAAAGTTGGGTAATGTATGGATGGTTTTTAATTCCCGTTATCGGTGGTATAGGAATGAGCATCTGGAGTAAAAAAGATAAACCGGTTTTAGTGAAAACATTTCTTGATTCGGTAATCAGTTATATCTGGATTGTATTTGGCATATCAGCCGGTATTGTATCCTTGACTGCATTTATTTACAGCTTGCCTATTTTATACTTTATCAGCATTATGATGTCTGCCGGAATTGTATTAACAGGATTTGTGTGCAACTTCAAACCTTATATTTACTGTGGTGCAGTTGGCGTACTATTGTCTTTCTTGTGCCTTGTTACTCCTATAAATTATGTGATATTAATTTTTGCAGGAATCTTCTTTATCACAATGATTATACCCGGACACATTGCCAATGCACAAAGCAGAACTCAGGTTGCTGAAATAGCAATGAGCGATCGATCAAAATAAAAATATAATATGTTCAAAGAACTAAACCCCTTATTACACTCAGAACTGCGGCTCGCCATCATGTCACTTTTAATATCAGTAGAAGAAGCAGACTTTGTCTATATCAGGCAACAAACAGGAGCAACAGCAGGCAATTTGAGTGTGCAGATTGAAAAGTTAAGTAAAGCAGGGTATGTAGAGGTGACGAAAACATTTAAAGGAAAAATGCCTTGTACCATTTGCAAAATAACTCAAACCGGTGTTACTGCCTTCGAAGAATATGTTGAGGCTTTGAAATCCTATATTCTGAAATAAAAGCTAAACAACTTTTTATCGCCAAACTTAAGAATTCTCTTTATCTTTGTGAAAGTACTAACAAAGATAAGGGGAATTCTTTTTATCTGTAAATCCTGAATATTATGCTGAAAATATTAGTAACGTATGCTGTACAGGGCGAGTTTGCCGAAATTACATGGGAAGATGCACAAATTTATTATGTGCGTACCGGGGTGGGTAAGATAAAATCTGCTTATTATCTTACCGAAGTACTTAGCCAGTTGCAACCCGATATTGTGATTAATATGGGAACAGCGGGTTCAGTTAATCATCAGGTAGGTGATATCTTTGTTTGTCGTCATTTCATCGACCGTGATATGCATAAAATAGCCGATTTAGGTTTGCAGTATGAGCTTGACAGTTCTAAATTGCTGGAAGAAAAAGGTTATTGCAAACACTGGACAGAAAATGGAGTGTGCAATACCGGCGATAGTTTTCTTACTGAAGTTACTGACTTCGAAGGCGATGTAGTCGATATGGAAGCCTATGCACAGGCATTTGTTTGCCAGGCGCGCGAAATTCCTTTTATCTCAGTGAAATATGTGACTGATATTATCGGCCAGAACTCCGTAAAACACTGGGAAGATAAACTGACAGATGCACGTACGGCGCTGGCTTACTTCTTCAATGTTTTGAAAGAAAGAATATGATAAGTTACGCCTGCGGCAATTAAAAAAAGAATGATTTTTACCCATAAATAGGGGACTACAAAGAAGATGCAATAACTCATGGTGCCCCATAGTAAAACTATGGACAGGATTTTTGCGCGAAGCGGTATGGCTCTGTTTTCACGGAAATTGCGGATATAAGGTCCAAGATATTTCTGATTGAGCAACCATTCGTAAAGTTTTGGCGAGCTTTTAAAATAAAGCGAAGCCGTTAAAAGTAAAAAAGGTGTAGTTGGAAGTAAGGGAAGAAATATACCCAGTATTCCTAAAGCTAAAGATATGGTTCCAAGGACAATATATAAGATTCTCATGTTGCAAAGGTAAGAAAAACAATGCTGAGTTCGAAAAAGAGAAATCTTTTTTGACAAATCATTGTTTTATAAAAAACACTTATTTGCCAATTATTATTTATGAAATGTATTAATCGCGTAAAAAAAGTTGCTGCCGTTCACGATATCTCGTGCATGGGGCGTGTTTCATTAACTGTAGTCATTCCTATATTATCAACCATGGGTTTTCAGGCTTGCCCGTTGCCCACGGCAGTTTTATCTAATCATACTCAATATCCCTCCTTCTCTTTCTTCGATCTTACTGATGAAATGCCTCGTATCATCGAACAGTGGAAGGAACTTGATGTTCAGTTCGATGCCATTTATACGGGATATTTAGGATCACCAAAGCAAGTACGTATTGTTACCAATTTCATTAATGATTTCCGGAAAGAAGATACTTTAGTAGTCATCGATCCTGTACTTGGTGATAATGGCAAGCTCTATACCAATTTCGATATGAAGATGGTAAAAGAGATGCAAAAGTTTATAGCCAGTGCCGATGTCATTACCCCAAATATGACCGAGTTATGCTATCTTCTGGATATTCCCTATCAGGAACATTTCACCGATAAAGAGCTGAAGAAATGTCTGAAACAACTTTCAGATAAAGGTCCGGGCATTGTGGTTATTACCAGTGTGCCAGTACCTGAAGATCCACATAAAACATCTATTTATGCTTATAACCGGGAAGGCAATAAATATTGGAAAATCACCTGTTCTTATTTGCCTGCACATTATCCCGGAACCGGCGATACCTTTACCAGTGTAGTAACCGGGGCATTGCTTCAGGGCGATAGCCTGCCGGTAGCTTTAGATCGGGCTGCACAGTTTATATTACAGGGAATCCGGGCAACCTTTGGGTATGAATATGATAACCGTGAAGGCATCTTGTTAGAGAAAGTCCTGCACAACCTTACCATACCGGTGCAGACCAATAGTTATGAGTTGATTTAGTACAAATAAATCATATACTACAAGCGAAGTTCATGGACTTCGCTTTTTTTATTTTACATTCTTTCCATAATCATGCCTCTATTTGCCTTATTTGTTTATTTTTGCGTAACACGTTAATCTATTTAATTCATTATGGAAAAAAGTTTTGTTGCTATTGATTTTGAGACAGCTACTAACACACGAATGGCGTGCCAGCTTGGAATAGTTGTTGTGCAAAACGGCGAAGTTGTTCATAAAAATGAATACCTCATTAAACCGCCATGTAATTATTATGACCGTAATGTGATGAAGCATCATCATGTGCGGCCTGAAATGACTGAATTTGAACCGACATTTAAAGAGCTCTGGCCCGAAATAGAGTCATATTTTACCACATTACCCATCTTCGCCCATAATGCTCCGTTTGATGAAGACGTACTTTGTAAGAATCTTCATTACTATGACATCTGTTCCAGACAAGTACGCTCATTTATATGCACATGTTCGGCTTATGCTAAAACAAGCCTCAAACATTTATGTATCGGTTTCGGTATCCCTTATGATGCAGAGAAACATCACGGGGCATTATATGATGCAGAACGATGTGCCGACTTTGCATTAAGATTGCTTGATAACGTTGATCCCGACTGGAATAAAATAGACTTGTACAAACAGCAATACACCGATAAAAAAGCTTCAGGTTTTAACCGCAGACGTGAATCATTACGGGGAGAAGTATTAAAGAAAGACTTATCAAATGCAAACCCTTCAAATCCTTTTTATGACCGTAAAATCGTAATTACCGGGGAATTTGAAATACAGCGTTGTGAACTGGGTGCCATTCTTAAAAAGATGGGTGCCGATATAAATACCTGCATTTCAAAACGTACAAACTATGTATTGACCGGTGATTCCCCCGGACCAATGAAAATGCAGAAATTAGATTCGCTGATCGAAGAAGGATATGATATAAAAAAGATTCGGGAGCCGGAATTGAA
>CAMTOS010000125.1 GCA_947074195.1 uncultured Bacteroides sp. | reverse complement strand
CACTGGCAATCCGTGGCATTATCAGCCCTGCATTGTGGTGCAGGTTGTTCACTTGCCGATATCATTGGGCACTGGCTTTCGCGCCATATCTTCCATATTCAGGTTGTTTGGGGCGACTGGCTTCTCGATTTTGGTCTGGCACTGGCCATTGGTGTATATTTCCAGTTCTATGCCATTCGCGAAATGGAGAAGATCTCCGTTGGAAAAGGTCTGGCAAAAGCTTTCAAGGCCGACTTCTTTTCTCTAACTTCGTGGCAGATTGGAATGTATGGTTGGATGGCTATTGTTTATTTCGTGATATTCAAACAGTTCCCTCTTGAAACCACTTCATGGATATTCTGGTTTATGATGCAGATTGCTATGCTCTTTGGTTTCTTCTGTGCATATCCAATGAATGCATTACTCATCAAATTAGGTATAAAGAAAGGAATGTAATTCCTTATAACAAGCAGGATTATGAGATCAGCAACTATAAAAATCATCATCTGGGTAGTCGCTACATTTATTATAGTAGCGCTTCTCGGAGGCGGCATTCTCGAGGGGCCAAGTCAGGCAGTATACAATTTCAGAATGCAGCATTTCCCGAATTTTAATTTCCGTATAGATGATTATATCATTTATATACCGCTGGTAATATGGTTAATCCTTCTTATTTGCGGTACAAAAGGGGCTACAAACAACCGTTGGGGAGTGATTCTGAAAGGCGTTCTTGCCTTTGCATTGATGTGGATAATTGTGGGATCTCTTAAAGGCATAGTAGGTGAGGTTCGGCCCGATGCATCAAATATGTATTCCTTCCCTTCCGGACATACGGCTTCAGCATTTGCAGCTTCTACTATTCTTTATAAGGAATATGGTTATCGCATCACCTGGTCATGGGTCGTTATCTATATTCCCGCTGTGGTTGTAGGGTGCTTGCGAATGCTCAATAATAAACACTGGCTCAATGATGTGCTGGCAGGTGCATTAATCGGAATTACATGCGTATTGCTCATCTATTATTTTGCTTTGTTTATTCATTCCTCAAAGAATAAGAATGATACTTCTGTTATTCAGGAATAATTCACTAAAACATATCCTTCATTCAGACATAAATGGCTTAAAATAAAAAATCGTCATGCCTCATTATATCGGGCATGACGATTTCTTTATATATAGATGCAGTATACTACATCATATTCTTATCGACTTATTCAGTTACGATTCCATGAGCAGATACGCCCGGCTCAATCTTCTTAATCAATCCCTGAAGAACAGCACCAGGTCCGCATTCAGTGAAATCTACAGCACCATCGGCAACCATATTCTTCACAGTCTGAGTCCAGCATACAGAAGCAGTCAACTGATCTACCAGGTTCTTTTTAATCTGTGCAGGGTCAGTATAAGGTTTTGCATCTACATTCTGATAGATAGGACAAGAAGGAGTGTTGAATTCAGTTGCATTGATAGCTGCTTCAAGTTCTACTTTCGCCAAATCCATTAGCGGAGAGTGGAATGCACCACCTACTTTCAGAGGTAAAGCACGCTTTGCACCAGCTTCTTTCATTTTAGCACAAGCCTTTTCGATACCGGCTACTGAGCCAGAGATAACGATTTGTCCAGGACAGTTAAAGTTAGCCGGTACGCAAACATCACCTTCTTCAGAGATTTCTTTGCAGATTTCTACTACTTTATCATCCGGCAAACCAAGAATAGCAGCCATAGTCGATGGTTCAGCTTCACAAGCTTTTTGCATTGCCATAGCGCGTGCATAAACTAACTTCAATGCATCTTCAAAAGATAATGCACCGGCAGCAACAAGGGCAGAGAACTCACCAAGTGAATGACCTGCTGTCATTTCCGGTTTAAAATCATCGCCCATGCAAAGTGCAGAGATTACTGAATGTAAAAATACTGCTGGCTGAGTAACTTTAGTCTGACGAAGATCTTCATCTGTTCCTTCGAACATAATATCTGTAATACGATAACCTAATATATCGTTTGCTTTTTCAAATAATTCTTTAGCTAAAGCTGAATTCTCATATAAGTCTTTGCCCATTCCTACAAATTGGGCACCTTGACCGGGAAATACAAATGCTTTCATTGTTATTCGTTTTTCTTTAAATTATTTCGGCGCAAAGTTAACATATTTCCGAAATAATTAAGCACAGATATTTGAATAATGTGCAATATACCGCATAATAGCGATGTGTTTAACGGGTAATAACTAAAGAAGAATTAATAATTGACATTATTTAACTTTTTCAAAACTCTTCTTTTCTTTAGAATTTTCTTTCCGAAATATATTGTCGTTAAAATACAATAACCATTCCTGTTTTAGCTAATATCATACATGCATTAAACTATTGATAATAAAGGATTCCGGACTTATTGTCAAGATTACAATTAGCGGAGGTGTTTTATAACCAGATTACATATTGTTATTTCTACAATAACACTCCTTAGCCTTAATGTAAATTGCACAATATCTATTTCAATGAAAAACAATGTTTTACAGCATACTTTAAATTTGGTTTTAATTATTTGAAGCGCTATATATTTGCATTGACTTGAAAAACATTTAGAATTATGCAGCAGCAACAAACATTAGCTAACAATCATATATCAGTAGACTGTGTGGTCTTCGGTTTCGATGGTGAACAACTCTGTGTTTTGCTTGTAAACCGTACTGCCGAAGATGAAAACAGTGGTAAAATATATCACGATATGAAACTACCCGGAAGCCTTATTTATACAGACGAAGATTTGGATGAAGCGGCACAAAGAGTACTTCATGAACTGACCGGTATAGACAAGATCGAACTGATGCAATTTAAGGCATTCGGTTCAAAAAACAGAACCAATGATGCAAAAGACGTGCAATGGCTTGAAAGAGCAATGCAATCGCGGGTAGAGAGAATTGTAACGATAGCTTATGTTGCTGTTGTAAAAATTGACCGTGCGATGAATAAACATATAGATGCAAATAAAGCATCCTGGGTTCCGATTCAGGATTTAAAAGAGCTGGCTTTTGACCACAACCTTATCATTAAAGAAGCGATGAAATTTATCCGCATGATGGTAGATTTGAGTCCGGCCATTCTTTTCGATCTGTTGCAGAAGAAGTTCACCGCCAGTCAGCTGCGCATGCTTTACGAACTGATCTACGGAAAACCGATTGATGTGAGAAACTTCCATAAAAAGATTCTGAACTGGAGCTTTATTGTTCCCACAGAAGAACGACAAACCGGAGTAGCCCATCGTGCAGCACGCTATTACAAGTTCGATCGCAAGATTTATAACAGATTCAGAGAGAAACTTTAAATCAAAAATAAAAGAATAAGAACCACTTAATAAAGTATTATATATGTATTTATTGGGTTATGACATAGGAAGCTCGTCGGTAAAGGCGAGTCTGGTAAACGCAGAAAGCGGAAAATGTGTAGCAACATCGTTTTTCCCAAAAACCGAAGCACAAATTATTGCAGTGCAAACGGGGTGGGCAGAACAAGACCCTGCCAGCTGGTGGGCCAATCTGAAACTGGCTACACAGGAAATCATGAAGCAGTCTGGTATAACTCCTACAGAAATCAAAGCTATCGGTATCTCTTATCAGATGCACGGTCTGGTTTGTGTCGACAAAGATCAGAAGGCGTTGCGCAACGCTATCATCTGGTGCGATTCGCGAGCAGTACCTTATGGACAACAGGCATTTTCGGCAATGGGCGAGGAATATTGCCTTAGCCATCTGCTAAACTCTCCGGGTAACTTCACTGCCTCTAAACTGGCATGGGTCAAAGAGAATGAACCTGAACTATACAGCAAGATCTACAAAATCATGCTTCCCGGCGATTATATTGCGATGCGCCTAAGCGGTGAAATCTGCACTACTATCGAAGGCTTATCAGAAGGCATGTTCTGGGATTTCCGCAACAAATGCGTTTCAAAAGAACTCATGGGCTATTACGGATTCGACGAAGCATTGATTCCTGAAATCAAACCAACTTTTGCCGAACAAGGCCGCGTAACAGCAGCTGTGGCCGAAGAACTCGGACTTGCTGCAGGTATACCTATTACATATCGCGCCGGTGACCAGCCCAATAACGCCCTTTCGCTCAATGTATTTAATCCGGGTGAGATTGCTTCTACAGCAGGAACATCGGGTGTAGTATATGGGGTAAACGGCGAAATCAATTACGATCAGCAATCGCGTGTAAATACATTTGCACACGTAAACTATACTCCCGAACATATTCGCTTAGGTGTATTACTTTGCATCAACGGAACGGGTATTCTTAACTCATGGGTAAAACGTACCGTTGCTCCAGAAGGCATCAGCTATCCTGAAATGAACGAACTGGCTTCAAAAGCGCCAATCGGTAGTGCAGGCCTTAGCATTCTTCCATTCGGTAATGGTGCTGAACGTATGCTTTGCAATCGCGAGATAGGTTGTAGCATCAATGGCATCGACTTCAATACGCATGGCAAACAGCACATCATCCGTGCTGCTCAGGAAGGTATCGTGTTCTCTTTTAAATATGGTATCGATATTATGGAACAAATGGGTATTCCGGTGCAGAAAATCCATGCCGGACAGGCCAATATGTTCCTTAGCCCCATTTTCCGCAACACCCTTGCCGGTGTTACCGGTGCAACCATCGAACTCTATGATACAGATGGCTCGGTAGGTGCAGCAAAAGGTGCAGGTATGGGAGCAGGTATCTATAAAGATAATAAAGAGGCGTTTTCAACTCTTGAAAAGCTTGAAGTCATCGAACCGGTTGCTGCCGATATGGAAGCTTACGCCGATGCTTATGCACGCTGGAAAGATTATCTGGAAAAGGCAATCAGAGCCTGATTCTAAAAACTGAAACAACAGAATTTTCTAAAAAATATAAAACATAAATCCTTTAAAAATAAACAATTATGTCTACAAAAGTGTATTTCCCCGGAATTGAGAAGATTAAATTCGAAGGTATTGAAAGCAGAAACCCAATGGCTTTCCGTTACTACAATCCTGAAAAAGAAATCTTAGGCAAGAAAATGAAAGATTGGTTGAAATTTGCTATGGCTTGGTGGCACACACTTTGCGCAGAAGGCGGCGACCAATTCGGTGGTGGTACAAAAGAATATCCATGGAACTGCACAACTGATGCTGTACAAAATGCAAAAGATAAAATTGATGCAGGTTTCGAATTTATGCAGAAAATCGGTATCGAATACTACTGTTTCCACGATATCGACTTAGTATCAGAAGGTTCAGGCATCGAAGAATATGAAGCTAACCTGAAAGCTGTTGTTGCTTATGCAAAACAAAAACAAGCTGAAACTGGTATTAAACTATTGTGGGGTACTGCAAACGTATTCAGCAACGGTCGTTATATGAACGGTGCTGCTACTAACCCTGATTTCGATGTAGTAGCTCGTGCTGCTGTACAAATCAAAAACGCTATCGATGCAACTATCGAACTTGGTGGTACAAACTATGTATTCTGGGGTGGTCGCGAAGGCTATATGTCATTGTTGAACACAGATCAGAAACGTGAAAAAGAACACCTGGCACAGATGTTAACTCTTGCTCGTGATTATGCTCGTTCTAAAGGTTTTACAGGTACTTTCCTTATCGAACCTAAACCAATGGAACCATCTAAACATCAGTATGATGTTGACTCTGAAACAGTTATCGGTTTCCTTAAAGCACACGGTTTAGAAAACGATTTCAAACTGAACATCGAAGTAAACCACGCTACATTGGCTGGTCACACATTCGAACACGAACTTGCAGTTGCTGTTGACAATAACATGCTGGGTTCTATCGATGCTAACCGTGGTGACTATCAGAATGGCTGGGATACTGACCAGTTCCCAATCGACAACTACGAATTGACTCAGGCTATGATGCAGGTAATCCGCAACGGTGGCTTAGGTAATGGTGGTTGCAACTTCGACGCTAAAACTCGTCGTAACTCTACAGATCTTGAAGATATCTTCATTGCACACATCGCAGGTATGGATGCTATGGCTCGCGCTTTAGAATCGGCTGCAGCAATTCTTGAAGAATCTCCATATAAGAAAATGTTGACAGAGCGCTACAGCTCGTTCGACGCTGGCAAAGGTAAAGAGTTTGAAGAAGGCAAACTTAAACTTGAAGACTTGGTAGCTTACTCTAAAGAGAATGGCGAACCAAAAGTAACCAGCGGAAAACAAGAGCTTTACGAAGCGATTGTAAACATGTATTGCTAATTTGATTAATTTTAGCTGACACAGATTGCATAATTTTCCGGAGCAAATTCCGGGAGTTAATGCAGTCTGTGTCAGACTATTTCTATGAACACCAAAGCTATGAAGCACAAAATCTGATCGACAAACGATTTCCCCCTGTGGTTTACGCTTACCTATAAAAAACACTAATCCAAATGACCATAAAGACCATGAATCAAGCTAATCAGGGTAGTAAACTCTACCTGTACTCCATTACCTGTGTCGCCATTCTCGGAGGATTACTCTTCGGATATGACACCGCTGTAATTTCAGGAGCTGAAAAAGGACTTGAGGCTTTCTTTCTGACGGCTTCTGATTTTCAATATAATAAAATAATGCATGGCATTACCTCATCTAGTGCGCTTATCGGTTGTGTGCTTGGTGGTGCTTTATCGGGTATTGCCGCATCTCGCTTAGGTCGTCGCAACTCATTGCGTCTGGCTGCCATTCTTTTCTTCATTTCTGCACTGGGATCATTCAATCCCGAATTTATGTTCTTCGAACGTGGACAAGCCACATTCAATTTGCTCATCACATTTAACTGCTACCGTCTTATTGGTGGATTAGGAGTAGGTCTGGCATCAGCCGTTTGTCCGATGTATATTGCCGAGATAGCCCCGAGTAATATTCGCGGTACGCTCGTTTCCTGCAACCAGTTTGCCATTATCTTTGGTATGCTTGTAGTTTATTTCGTGAACTTCATTATTATGGGCGATCATACCAATCCTGTTGTTTTAAGAGATGAAGCAGGTGCCTTGTTTGTGAGTAGTGAATCAGACTGGTGGATGATTCAGGAAGGCTGGAGATATATGTTTGTATCCGAAGCTGTGCCGGCATCATTATTCTGCTTCCTGTTATTCTTTGTACCAAAAACTCCACGCTATCTGGTATTAGTAAATCAGGATGAAAAAGCATTCTCTATCCTTGAAAAAATTAATGGCAAAGCTAAAGCCACAGAAATTCTTCGTGATATCAAAGCAACATCCAGCGAAAAAACCGAGAAACTTCTTTCTTATGGTGCAGGTGTGATCGTTATCGGTATCCTTTTATCTGTATTTCAGCAAGCCATCGGTATTAATGCCGTACTTTACTATGCACCACGTATTTTCGAAAGTTCTGGTGCAGAAGGTGGTGGTATGATGCAAACAGTAATTATGGGTATTATAAATATCACTTTTACACTTGTTGCTATCTTTACTGTAGATAAATTTGGTCGTAAACCATTGCTTATCATCGGTTCAATAGGTATGGCAGTAGGCGCATTCTCAGTAGCCGTTTGCGATAATTTTGGTATACTTGGAATAGTTCCTGTAGTATCGATCATTGTTTATGCAGCCTTCTTCATGATGTCATGGGGGCCAATCTGCTGGGTGCTGATTGCCGAAATTTTCCCGAACACCATTCGTGGTAAAGCCATTGCCATTGCGGTAGCTTTCCAGTGGATCTTCAATTATATCGTATCTTCAACATTCCCTCCATTATACGATTTCAGCCCGATGTTCGCTTATAGCCTTTATGGTATTATCTGCGTTGTGGCAGCTGTGTTTGTATGGCGTTGGGTGCCCGAAACAAAAGGCAAATCTCTGGAAGATATGTCACAGCTTTGGTTGTCTCGCAAAGACAAGAAAGCAGCCTGATATTCGTTTGCAAAGAATATCCCGATTTAGTTTATAGATTCGAAGCTCCCGTTTGCTAATGTGCAAACGGGAGCTTTTTTATGATTTTACGCCATGCATTGCGTACATTTATTCAATACTTTCCCTGACTTTACTTAATACTTTAAATAAAGTCAGGGAAAGTATAAGATCCTTACCCCCTCCAGAAGGCCTTCTGAAGAGGGTAAATGAAGTATAAAAACACGGTGAATGAACTTTTCTCTGACTGATACAATTATATATTTATATCAACTCAAATGACTAATATTTTATGACTGATTTACGTATTGATATTAACCTGGCTACATGTATAAAATGTGGTCATTGTGCCGGTGTATGCCCAATGAAAATTCTGGTGCAAAACGAATCAACAAAAGATATTGCTGTACAATATCTTGAGAATTGTATCATATGCGGACAATGTGCGGCGATTTGTCCTACGAATGCCCTGAAACATTCTGAATTCCCTCCCGAAACACTGCATCGCATTGATGCCAAAGAATTGCCTTCACCCGAAGCATTGGAATTGCTTATTCGTTCGCGCAGATCGAATCGAGCATTTTCTGAAAAACCAATCCCGGTAGATTCGCTAATGCGAATAATGCAGGCCGCACATCGTGCACCTACAGGCAGCAATTCTCAGACAGTGGAATTCACTTTGGTACGATCGGCAGATAAGCTGAAAGAGATTGAGGAATATACAGTATCGGTGTTTGAAACAGCCTTAAAAGCGTTGAAGGCAATGACTGTAAAGAGCGAGGAAAAGGCAGATCCGGAACTGATGTCAATGATCAGAAAATTATCTATGGTTATTGGATCTCCCGGTTCGGTATTGCGCAAAGCCACTGCAGTATTGTTTATACATGCATCGCCCAAGGCAAGTACAGGAGAAATGGATTGTAATCTGGCTTATCAGAATGGTTCGCTCATGGCAGAAGCCTTAGGTGTAAGTCAGTTTTATACAGGCTTTGTACTGGCAGCCTATGCAAAAGATCCGGAGAAAGCATTGAGCAAGATTATCGGAACAGATCAGATTGTGTTTGCAGGGATGGCGCTTGGTATGCCAAAATATCATTTCAAGAAATATATGGATAAGAAACCATTGCGATTTAATGAAATCTAAAATCGGAGAGGATATGCCTCAAAAAAGCGGGAG
>CAMTOS010000124.1 GCA_947074195.1 uncultured Bacteroides sp. | reverse complement strand
ACCTAGGACCTCCAGATTATGAGTCTGTTGCTCTAACCAACTGAGCTACAAGTCCATGCTTCTGAGCTTTCAGATGCGGTGCAAAAGTAGATATTTTGTATGAATATTGCAAATTCTTAACGCAAAAATATCAACTAAAGCCATTTAGAACTTATATTTTCTTTTTGGGTTCTTTGGGAACCACCCTTTCTTTACGCGTTCCTCTTGTTCGAATACCTCCTTTATTGTCCAGAAAGAGGAGAATGCGAATACTCCGAGAAGCGACGACAAAAGTATGTTGTCCACGCAAAGCGAAGCGGCTACCCCGCAGACACCCAGTATCAGAAATATCCACCAGCATTTTGTGCCCCAATAGTATTCTGCCTTTACCACTACCGGATGAAATAGTCCGATAATGAGGAAAGTGCAGATTCCGATGAATAGTCCTGACAGGTGATATTCGTCAAGAAATGAATTCATCATTTATCTAAGCGAATAGGTATTTCTTTTTTGATGCTTTGTTCAAGTGAGATTAATGTCTCAGTAGCAACAACACCTGGGATTTCCTGGATTTTATTGTTCAGCAAGTCCATTAGATGCTCATTGTCGCAAGCATATAGTTTTGTCATCATTGTATAAGAACCTGTAGTGAAGTGACATTCCACGATTTCAGGGATCTTCATCAATTCGTCTACTACTGCTTTATACATAGATCCTTTTTCAAGTTTGATTCCAACATAAGTACATGTTCTGTAACCTAATGATTTTGGGTTAACGTGGTAACCAGAACCAACAATTACTCCAAGATCGATCAGGCGTTGTACACGCTGGTGAATGGCTGCACGAGAAACTCCACATTCTGCGGCAACATCTTTAAAAGGAATACGAGCATTCTGCGAGATAATCTCCAGAATCTGCTTGTCAAGATTGTCAATTTTTTCCATCATATAATTATTTATTAGCTTCATTTGTCAAATAGTAAGCAAATATAGCTATATTTTTTAAATTATCTACTAAATAGTTCATTAAATAGTAAAAATAGAAAAATGAGTGTACCTAAAAGGCCTTTTTATCTTACTTTTTTCTTTTTTTATTGTGTTTTTCCAGGTTTTATGCTGCAATTAAAATCAGTAAATGAATAACATATTGATAGATGAAGGGATAAAAAAATAGCCGGATCGTTGATGCAATCCGGCTACCTTAAAGTATGAAATTATATTATTTCTTTTGATCTTCGATACCAAGAAGTTCTACTTCGAATATAAGAGTAGAGAAAGGTTTAATCTGACCCTGGTTTCTTGTACCATAAGCAAGGCTATCAGGAATTACAAGTTCCCATTTAGAACCAACAGGCATCATAGTCAAAGCTTCCTGCCATCCCTGAATAACCTGAGTTGTGCGGAATGTTGCAGGTTCGTTACGAGCATAAGAGCTGTCGAATTCTGTACCATCGATTAAAGTACCCTGATAATGAACCATTACCATATCGCCTGCAGCAGGAACATTACCTTTACCTTCCTGAATAATACGATATTGCAAACCGCTTGGAGTAGTGATTACATCACCTTTCTTCGCATTTTCAAGCATATAAGCTTCACCTGCAGCTTTATTGGCACCAAATTCAGCCATAAGAGCTTTTGTCTGGATTTCGCTTAATGCAGTAGTAGTATATTCTTCAGCAACAGCCATAGACATCTTTTCGTTGATGCCAGTTGTACCGGCAAGGAAACCAGCAATGAAGTTGTTTCTGTTAAGAGAGTCAGTAGTTGTTTCACCGAATACTTCTCTGTTAGCCATTGGGATGATCTGGTTTGATACCTGATTACCGATTTGCATACCAGCCATTAAAGCTACTTCTCTTGCAGATGTACCTTTTACAGTTTCTTTGAAACCTTTTACGAAGTCGTGCATATAAGTAGTATCTACATTTTCACGAGCTACAAGATATTGTTTCAGATCCTGAGTCATAGAAAGACCGATTGCATAAGACACAGAGTCAAGCTGCGCAGAAGTCATGCTGATATCTTTTTTAGAACTGTCTGGCAAAGCTGCTCTTTCTGTTCTAACGCTTTTAAGAGTATACTGATAATATTCAGTAGCCTGTTCCATTGTCATTTTAGTCTTTTGACCCATAACACCAGCTTCGAAACCTTTAATGAAATCTTCCATTCTTATAGATTTCTTAGAGTCAGGTCCGAAAAGCTCGTTGTTAGCTCCCGGTATCATCTGGTTAGCAATCTGGCTACCAATCTGCATACCTGCCATATACGTAATGTCTTTTGCTTTTACAGCATCTACATATTTAAGGAAACCTCTCTGGAATTCATCCATATAGGTAGTATCCACATTCATGCGTGCTACAAGGAAAGGTTTAAGTCCCTGCGATCTTGCCATACCCATAGCGTAAGATAATGAATCCACTCCAGTCTTGAAAACCGGCGTTGGAACATGCTCTTTGCACGATGCCAGGCCTGCGGCTACAGCAATCGCTGCAAGAATAACTAATTTTTTCATGTTGCTTTTAAAATTTTAGAATTGTTTTTTATAGAATGATTTTTCCTGATGCTTTTATTCTTGATTCACTACATCGTGAAGTTCTACATCGAAAACCAATGTGCTGTGAGGAGGAATCATTTCGCCTGCTCCCTGTGCACCATAGGCAAGGTCTGAAGGAATGAAAAGTCTCCATTTAGAACCGGCTGGCATTAATTGCAATGCTTCTACCCATCCCGGGATAACCTGGTTTACACCAAATACAGCAGGCTGACCACGTTTTACTGAGCTGTCGAACAAAGTTCCATCGATTAGTTTTCCTTCATAATCTACTTTTACCTGATCTGTTGCTTTAGGTTTCTCACCGTTTCCTTCTTTAATGATCTCATATTGCAAACCGCTTGGAAGTGTAACCACACCTTCTTTCTTTGCATTTTCTTCAAGGAAAGTTTTACCTTGCTCAATATTTGCAGCATTTATTTTAGACTCCAGTTCTTTGAAGTATTCGTTTACGATTTCGCGGGCTTCGTTATGGGTAATTTCTGTTGGTTTACCCTCGATTACAGCCTGGATAGCTTTGGCAAAATCTTCAACATGGAGTTCTTTAACTCCCATACTTAACAGGTTTTGGCCGATACCAAGGCCAAGGGCATAGCTTAATTTATTCATAATGATATTATTTGAAGACCTTTAAACAACAAAATTAGGTACGTTCAGGTCTGAATATATTCGTCTTTAATTGCAAAATTAAAGTTTTTTAGTCGAAAACCATGCTTTACAGAGGTTTAAATTTAATAATAGCAAATCGCTAAACTATATTTTTATTTTTTTATTTTTCAGATTGAGCTAATCGTCTTAAATTTAAAATAATAATTCTCCCTTACATACAAAAACATCTTTACGGGATTAAAGGTTATATTAAAGAGATGAATATTACATAAAACTAATCAAAATGAAAAATCTGGTTATTTTATCCGGCGCCGGCATGAGTGCTGAAAGCGGTATCAAAACGTTTCGCGATACTGGTGGTTTGTGGGAAGATTATTCCATAGAAGAGGTGGCTACTCCCGAAGGTTATGCCAAAAATCCTGAACTGGTGATTCGTTTTTATAACGAACGACGCAAGCAACTGAAAGATGTTGAGCCAAATGTCGGACATAAAATTCTGGGCGAACTGGAGCAACATTTTAATGTGACTGTCATTACTCAGAATGTGGACAATCTGCACGAGCGGGGTGGAAGTAAGAATGTGATTCATCTGCACGGAGAGCTGATAAAAGTTTGTTCTTCGCGTGATCCGCAAAATCCGAAACTTGTACGCGAATTGTCAGAAGATGAATATGATGTAAAGATGGGTGATTTATCAGAAGATGGTTCTCAGCTGCGTCCGTTTATCGTATGGTTTGGCGAACCTGTTCCCAAGATTGAAGAGGCACTTGACATTGTACGTTCAGCCGATATCTTTGTCATCATCGGAACATCAATGAATGTCTATCCGGCAGCCGGTTTGCTGAATTATGTACCTGCCCGGGCAGAGATTTATCTTATCGATCCGCATCCGGTAACTGTAAATACGAATCGCACGATTCATGTAATTGCCAAAGGTGCTTCAGAAGGAATGGAGGAACTAAAAAAGATTCTGGGGGTATAGATTATTTCTTTATCAGTGTACGGGCCACAAACCAGGCATGGTGCAATATTGTGCTGGTATATCCGTAGTGCTGACACATGATACGAAAGCGTTCCTGAAGCGAAGCTTTCTGATTCTGTGTGGTCATGCCTTCGTCCAGATAATCAATAAGAGTCAGATGGGTATTATGAAAAGTCGTCGCTTTTTTCATGGCTTTGATGCACCAATCGAAATCTGATGAAAAACGATATTGCAGGTCATAGGGTTGTGCCAGGTTTCGTTTCAGAATGAAAGCCTGGTGGCATACCAGCATGCCTTGTTTAAAACTTTTCCAGTTTAATACTTTGGGAGGTTCGAGTCTGCGCATTCTTACGAAATGGCGTTTCTCGTCCACAAGAGCCGTATGTCCGTAAATAACATCGGGCAAAGTTTTCTCTTTAATGGAGTGAATGGCTTGCTGTAGTGTATCGTCTTCGTGAAAGCAATCGCCGGCATTCAGAAAACAGACATAGTCTCCGGTAGCCAGCTTCAATCCTTTATTCATGGCATCGTATAATCCGCTGTCTTTCTCGCTGATAACTTTGCTGATATAGCTTTTGTACTTATCAATAATCTGCAATGTACCATCTTTCGAAGCCCCGTCCACAACAATATATTCGATGTGATGATAGGTCTGACTAATCACACTCGAAATCGTTTCTTCGAGTGTTTTCGCAGCATTATACGTCACGGTAATGACTGAAATGGTGGGTGTAAGATGGTTATGCATAACTACCGGTTATTTTATTGTAGATTTCGGTGTATCTTTTAGCAACGCTGCTTTCAGAGTAATGGGTTGCTACCTTGCGGTGAGCTTCTTCAGCTAAAGACTGATATTCAGATTCTTTAAGCGTCCAGAACAAACCATTGGCAAAGTCTTTAGCCGATTTATAAGTAGCTACATAGCCATTGTGCAGATGGTCAATCATCTCGGGAATACCTCCCACATTAAAGCCCACACAAGGTACACCACAAGCCATCGCCTCCATAATAGTATTCGGCAGGTTATCTTCAAGTGATGGAGTGGCATAAATATCAACAGCATTATAAATGATGGCTAAGCGATGTTCATCTTTTACATAGTCGAGTGCATATACCGGGAAGGGAAGCATATTCTTCAATGCTTCTGATCCTTTTCCGAAAACCACAATACCGATATTATCTTTAAGTTCCGGATGCTTTTCGGCCAGCAGGTTACAGGCTTCAATAAAGTAATCGATTCCTTTACGTTTGTCTGATATCTTCACCGAACCAAAGAGAATGAGCTTTTTATCGTGCGGAAGCTGACAAAGAGTGCGGCTTTCCTGTTTATCTCTTGCTTTAAAAAGGTTGGTATTGATTGGGTTAGGAATAGATACGACCTCATGACCTTTCAGTAAGGTGCTGAGTCTGGCTTTGCCGGTCAGCCATTGGCTGCAGCCCACAAAAGTGATGGGTGCTACATTGTATAACTTCTTTTTCTTTTGGAAGACACGCCATGAAATATCATATTTACTACCACCTCCGTACAGATAGGGGCAGTTATGACACTCAGTCTGATATAATTCACACTCGCGTGCATAATGGCAAATGCCGGTAAATGGCCACATATCGTGCATGGTCCATACCACGGCTTTACCCGATTCAAGAATCTTTCGGATATCCTTTAAAGATAACATGCCTTGGTTTATCCAGTGCAGATGAATCACATCGGCCTGTTTAAACTCTGGCAGAGAAGTAATGTCTGTTCCGGTGTTGGCAATATCTACTTTAAAAAGATTGTGGCGATGAAAACGGTTGGCTGCCCAGATAACCACTCTTTCCCATACAAATTTATAGAGTGCAAGGAAGTTGTAATTTAGTCCGACTACATTTAGTTTTTCGCTTTCTTTATCGCGCACCAGCATCTTTACTTTCAGCCCGTTGTTTTTAAGGGCCTCAAGAAGTCTTCCGGCCGCAATGGCCGCTCCACCTGCACGTTCGCTCGTGTTAATGATTAATACTCTCATTCAATCGATTCTTTGTGCAAATGTACTATTTTTATTCCTTTTCGGGCAATATAAGATCGGGGTAATTAAAGGGTTTGATCTTCTTTTTCGGGTGGAAGAAGTGTTTTATCTTGTCTATGAATTTCACCATGCGCACGGCATCTTCCTGTGTTTCTTCAGAAAAACCTACAGATTCAATTAACACGGGTTCCATAATCTGCCAAATGTAGTTGAAGGTTGGGTGATAGGGATTCCGCTCAATTTCTACGATGGCATGTTTGTCTTTATTTTCATGGGTTAGTAACTTATCGGCTATCAATGTGGCCAGCTTGCTCTCTTTTATTTCTCCTTCTTTTTCATGCACAATTTCCCCATGCAGATTCTCGAATTGAAGCAGCATATCGGTTTTTGCTTTCACTGAAGAAGCTTCGGAGTGCATGGTCATTCCGGTCAGATGTCCGCTTTTTATCTCTATAGGGACAATATTCGTAATGAGTTTATTCATCTCAGTCAAATCAAATTCCGACATATTCACTTTAAGAACGAAATGATCGTTGAGCGAATCTACCGGTATTTCCCAGACGATATTGAATTCACCTTTATCCATCAGTCGACCGTCCATATCTGCTATCATATAGGGTTTTTGAGGATTCAATACATTGGTGAAGTTAGTAATGGTTCCCGTCAGGTCGTTGAGTGAGAGGGTCCCCGGTTCAGTCCCTTTTTTAGAAAGTTCCTGATAGATTACAGTAAAATCGTTTACATTTATCACCGGAATATCTATTTTGAAAGGCGCTTTCTGCAGATATTCATAAATCATGGGATACCATTTGTGGTGCGGTATCTTCGTTTTCTGATTGACAAAATTTTGCAGAGTAATATCGTTAATATCTATCGCTTTTAGCCGAAGAATATGATTGTCGAGAATCTGAGGGATATTAATACCCGACATGGTAATATCTTTCGCAGTAATATGATTCCAGCTTTTATGCTTGGGATCAACATATGAGAATTTCATTTTAGAATAGGGTGAAGTATAACCAACTCCACCGATATAAAGACTATCATTCAATAGTTCCAGCCGGTCGAAACTCACATCATAAAGTCCATGATCTATAGGATATTTGAAATTGCAGGTCGACAGATAAATACCTTCCCAGCCAAATGAATGTTCTATAGTATTCAGGTCGATGCCCTTTAACGCAAATGAGGTAGTATCGATATCAAGATGTATTGTGGTGTCTTTCTTTAGCAATGTATAGTCTACCAGTGCCCGATTGATTGCGAAAGAGCCGATACTAAACTGTTCTGATATCTTTCCTAAATGCTGATATACGGAGTCGGGAAGAATAAGAGAGGGTAGTCCTTTCTTTTTATTTTCTTTCTTTTTCTCGTGAGCTATACTATTTATATTGATTAGCGGATAATTCAGTTGAATACTTCCGATGCTGAATATTTTTTTGCTGAAAAGCAGACTGTCAATTGTGAAATCATCGAGATTGATGATATATTGATCTCCGTTCACTTCCTTTATAGTGATATCGGGTTTGTTCAATGTCAGATTGCTAAAGCTAAGACTTTCATTTTTCTTTTTACCTTCCGCATTCAATCCGCTTATGGTAAATTGTGGTGCCGTCAGCCAGATATTCGATTTGCTGCGGGCAAATAAAGTATCCTGTGGTAGCAATGCGATATTGCTCAGGCTGAGCAAGCCGCTATTCGTTGCATACGATCCCTGTGAGATTGATAGTCGATAAGATCCTCCCGGAAGATAATTATCGAAGTCATGAAATGAAAAACCTATTTTGCCATAACTGAACAGATATCCGGTCGGTTCATTTTTTGCCTCTTTAAGCAATAAATCTGTGGCATAGAAAAAGAAATCTTCCAGCTCATAGTTAACCGGTTGTCCCCGGCGTTGATCGTTAATGATAAAACCGGCATTATTTATCCGGAAGTTTTTCAGAGAAAGATGCGTTAGATATGGAGTAAACATCTTGTTCACACGTCCCTGACGTTTGGCGGAATCACTCTTATTAGCTTTCTTTTTTTCGGCCTTTTTAGCAGCTACTGTATATTTTAGTTGAGGGCGGTCAATTATAAATGTACCTACATTTATTCCATTAACGTAATTCACATCCTCCAGTTCAATTTTATCTACACTTGCCACAATGTAGTCTTTATTGCCTGTGGTAGAAATCGGATTAAACCGTGCATCTTCTATAAGAAGATTACCTTTCATGGAGTTAAACGACAACTCTTTTACATCCACTCTGTGATTGCTGCTGCCCATTTCTCCCGAAATATCTTTTATACTGAATGCAAAATCCTGAGAAAAGAGATACTGATCATTACTTGTCGATACAGAGTCAATTACAATATCATAAGCTTTGAAAGTGAAACTGCCGGCTTTAAAACGATCTGTTCCCTTTTTAGAATATAACGTATACTTTAATCTGGCATCATTAATATCAATCTCTTTTACTATGAGCTGATGAAGAATAGGTGAAATGATATCATATAAAGTCAATGGTTCTTCAAGAATATTTTCATCATCATCGGGCTTGTTATGCGATACGGCAGGAATTAAATCATCGGGCTGATGAGCCATATGTGAAGTTTCTATCTCGGGATTGATAATATTAAATGCCCGAATGGTGAGATAGCTCAGTGCCTCTTTGCGATTGAACTCGATACCATTAACAGATACGGTTTTTATCGCTGCATCCAGACTGTTTTCCGGATATCCCGGATTCTTTCTGGTTGAATTCAGACTAATGTTCGAGATGTAGATGATGGAATCGGCTGTACTTAGGCAGATACTGTCTGTATTCAGTATGAAGTCGTTGTTCGACAAGAGTTGCTGAGGCTGATGAGTTGTGAATTTAAAATTATCACAGAACAACAGTTTACCGTTTTCATAGGTTTGCTGATCGAGAAAGAAACCATAGGCATCAAAACTTACATCCTGAATAGAATAAACAATAGGAGATTTCGGGTTGAGTGCCGTATAAAGAATGCTG
>CAMTOS010000123.1 GCA_947074195.1 uncultured Bacteroides sp. | reverse complement strand
TAATTTCATTTTCAGAGCAGCTTGCAAATAAGGCTCCGATTAAAGCGAATAAAAACAAAATCTTTTTCATACTTTTTCAAGAGTTTAGTTAAACATAAATTATTATTATATAGAATATTCAATGAATTAAAATCATTAATCATTTCTTTATTTATGCCTTTAGGTTCAGGTTTTCGTTTGAAACGGGGTAAATATCATTAATTAATAGCGCTTTTATTTACCTCATTTCATCCTCAAAGTCCCTTGCCATCAGACTTTGTTAATGTATTAATTACTCTGAAGTAACAATCGCTATTTCTAAATGTTTAGTCAGGTGTATATAAAAATTTTGATAAAAAAAGATGAATTAGTTTAATTTAAATTTAAAACCACTCGATTTTCACACTAAGAAGAATGCTAAATGTCAATAATTATGCAATAGTGTATTGCAACATGAAAATTTAGCGTGAACGTGATATACAACTATATTATATATATCTTGTATAAAATTGAGTAAAATAGGGTAAAGAGACCTTTTTTGACCTTTTGCTTTTAGTTTTTTATGTTGAGATAATTTACAGAAGGAGACGTTTTTGTGTTTTCTCCATTATGCACGGAAAAGATTAACATTAGAAACGATAATTATAATTATTCATTACATCAAAACAATAATTATACGATAAGAGAGTGTTCTATTTTTCATAATTTTAGTGTAAAATGACTGCCAAATATCACCGGCGCATCGGCTGCCGATGTACTGTTCCATAATACTTCACGAACCGTCATCATACCTGTATGGCGATTTATCGATACGACCTGGAACGAAAGTTTCGACTCATCATCGCTGGTACGTGCCCCTTTCATCGATGAATCTACGCGGATGGTAGGCAGCGCAATATCCTTATCGGGACCGCGGTAGGTATAAAACTCATTGAAGTTGTAGTTGCCGTGGAAGTAAGCTTTAATGTTGGGATTCGCCTTGATAAACTGTGCGAAACCACGCTGCTGTGTATCGGTAGGCCCGTTACGGTCTGTGCCGGCATCGGCTTTCTCCGCAATCAGGAATTCAAAGCGGTTCGAGAAATCGTAAGGTGTACCCTCCACATGTGCCGGATCGATAAGATGCTTTGCCTCCACATCGGGCTGATCGTGCGTAAAGATCAGTGCCGGAAGCGCGGGGTTCATGGCTGAGGCCATCCAATCGCGGTTGGGCTGGTCGGGCCACATATTCACGAACACAAACTGTATGCCGCCGATGGTGCGGATATAGTTCACTTTGTCGTTTTCATAATCGTAAGTCGCCGTGGTCTTTGGTACGGCAGGGTTCATCATGCGGTTGTAAATTTCTACCATCACGGTGCCATCGATGCTGTCGGTCGGGATATACTCGTGGCCGATCAGGTTCGATACATCATGATTGCCCGGTGAAAGCAGCTTTTCGGGTTTCTCGCCCTTCACGTTTTGTAAATTCAGGCGAATGTAGTAATCGTAATCAAACTGCGCCATCGTGTATTTCGATGTTGGGTAATTGTATTTATCGCTGGTGCGGTTCGTAATATCTCCTGTCTGAATCACATAGTCGATCTGCATTCGCTTACCTGCATTCACGCCGCCATCGTTCGGCAGGTTCATCTCTGCCAGGCGATTCATCTGGTTCATCATTTCACCATTCACCACTGTGGCATTGACATATTTCTGTCCGCGAAACGTGCGGGTCGTGCCGTAGTGCGGGTCGGAAGTATAGATAAACGTAATCGTATTGTTGCTGCCGCCTATCGTGGCATCATCGGCTGGATAGGCTGTCCAGTCCTGTGCTTCGCCATTAAAGGCAATCTCGTTATCGCCTGCGCCATCCTGCACACGCCCCAGCGTTTTGTTAGTCAGGTCGGTGGTGTATCTCACCTCATTCACCGTCTGCCCCTCTTTTTTCAGCAGCACACCATCATTGCTGTTTCCTAAATCAAACCCGAAATGACGCTTCTGTTTCAGCACCAGATATCCCTTTGCCGGAATCGTCAGACTATCGAGTTGCGCCATACTCTCCTTGCCGCCATTCACCGGTTGCACCGTCCATCCTTTCAGTTGCACCGCCATCGCATCATCATTGTACAGCTCAATCCAGTCGCAGCCATCCCACTGGGCCGCACCGCTTACCGCCAGTTCATTAATACAAACACCCGAACTGATTTTCGGAGTATGGTCATTGGCGCAAGCCGTAGTTGCTGTGAATAGAATCGCGAAAAGGATATTTTTAGAAAACGTCATCACTGTGTTTATTTTAAGTTGCTGTTGCAAAGGTATAGATTAGTTGTTACAATAGCGTGAAAATGTTGGTTTGTAATAGAAAAAGCCGCCCCAAAACTAAGTTCTGGTGCGGCTTTAGCCCTATTTTTAAAAACTGGCTAAGCAGTTTGCCGTGTTCTTATTTTACGAACTCTTTTACAGTTTCTACTGAACCGTCAGCGTAGATGATGCGAACGATGTTTACACCCGCTTGTGGAGCTGCAATGCGGATACCGCTTGCATTGAAGTACTGGCGCTCTGCCACTTCTTTAGCCACTGCATTATCTTCGATACCTGTACCGGCACCGCTACCCAGAGTTACACCGTTTGATGCAAGACCAAGACCACCCATTTCGTTGGCAGCACGGATGCTGAACACATCTTGCTGAGTTGCGTCTGATGGGATAGAGTAAGAGTTATCGTTAGTGAAGTCCACTACCTGACCGTTTTTGCATACGGCATAAACAAATACCTGAGTGCTTTCTGCCCAAGAGATAGTACCATTGTTTTCGCTGATTACAGGAGCCAATGCTTGTTCTGTAAGCATTGCTGGCTGCCATGCATCATTACCGCCAAGTACGTTTTCAAGCGTGAACGCTGCTGCTTCTTCTGCAGTAAGTACAGGGCTATAATCTATAGTACCACCTAAGTATTCAGTCTTACGTGCGCTACAGTCTACAGGCATACCGTTTTCAGTGTGGCTGTTGTATTCAGCAAACAATTTAGGCACGATAGTAGGACTCATATCGTTCCAGCCTTCTGCTTTCGGAAGAACCTTCATAGTAGTGTTGATCCAAACGCTCATCGGAGCACCCTGCCATGGACGACCAAGTGCGTAAGAGCCTTTGTTTGATTCATAACCGTCGATAATACAGTCGTTAAATACATAACCCCAGTCTGTATCGCCTGCAGGAGCAGTGATCACGTTGCCTGTACGGTCTTCTAAGAACAATGTAGTACGGTTGAAGAATACATCACCACCACCGCAGATAAAGTCTACTGTACCGTGGATTTTGCTGTCTTCAAAGTAAGAACGCATACGGTTGTTGTTCGAGTAGTATGTATCCTGGAACGAAAGCATGGCCACGTTCTTGAACACATTCTTGTTACCCTTATCCTGAAGACAAACGGCGCGACCGGTTGTACCTGTGTAGTCGTAGTTGTTTTTCAGAGTGATGTCCTGCATATAAATGTTTTCACCTGTAGTAAGCAATGTAGCCGATACAGAGATACCTTCTACCGGAGCAGCATTCATGATCATGGTATTTTCCATGCTTTCACCAATCAACGAGATGTTCGATTTCACTTCAGTCAATACCAGATCACCGATATCATACAGACCGTCGTGAAGGAAGATACGGTAACGTGAACCAGATGCAGCGTTGTTGTTCGCGTTTCTCAATGCAGCAAGGAACTCTTCAGCAGTAGTTACCACAGCATCGTACATACCCGGAGTTACCACCGGCGCTTCCATTGTAGTGAAGTTGATGTTGATAGCCGAAGTCATGGTGTTGCCTGCCATATCTGCTACAGTGTTTGCAGCAAGTGTAAATGTATAGTCAGTATTGTAGTTCAGACCCATGTACGAGAATGTCATTGTCTTACCTGCAATTACAGCGTTCAGTGTTTTGTCGCCAAGAGTAGCCACTGTACCTTCTGCCAACTGTACTTTCTCATCGAATGTAAGAACGATACGACCTGTTGCCGAGATGTTGCCTGCGTTGTTTGCAGGGATAGAGCTCACCAGTACAGGAGCAGTACCGTCGTCGTAGATCTGAGGAGAACCGGTTACATAGATAGCAGTGATAGCTGTACCATCATTGTCTGATGTTGTACCAACGATATCCGATTCGTAATCAGGAATCCAGCGAAGGTGCAGGATAGGAGCGTGGTTACACTCAGCAGGAAGAGTAGCTTCAAGCGGAGTCCATACTTTGCCACCAGGGATTGTGATACGTGCAGCTTCTACATAGTTTTCACCATCAAGAGAGTATTCCAGTTTCTGAACTGAATATGCATTGTAGTTGTAAAGCATCTTAGACGTTACTTTGATGTCAGTAAAGTCTGTTGCCACTACTTTAGTTTCGAAATAATATTTGTCTGCAATAGGCTTCCAGTTTACGGCAGCAGGTTCGCCTTCGTAACCACCGGCAGCTTCTTCCGATTTGTCGAGCCAGCTGTTAGTCTGACCGGCAGCTGTGCGAAGTACAAGTGTAGTTGCTTCGTTATCGGCAGTCGATGCAAAGTCGGCAGGACGGCCATTCGCGCCACGGCGGAAGAAGTCCCAACCTACCACATAATCGCCTGCGCTGTAGTGAGCAGTAAACGATTTGTCGCTATCCATTGTTGTTGTGATTTCGTTTGTTGTTTCGCCGGTTGCCCAGTTCGTAAACTTGATCACAGGGTTTTCGATAGCTGTCAAAGTAACGATAGTACCCACTTCGTACATGTTCTTACCATCTACTTTGTTTGCATCAGGCGTAGCCAGAATCATATAGCTGTTAGCGCCACCTTCAACCGATGTAGAAAGAGAATAAGTAGCGATTTCGCCGAATATCGCAGTTACATCAAGGTTTTCGTTAAGTACGTGGTTGTATACTTCGTCAGTCGATAAAATTGCACCGTTACCATCTTCCCATCTAAGGAATTCGTAACCGAAGTTTCTTTTCGCAGTCAAAGTGATTTCAGTACCTTCGTCGTACATAGCACTGGCAGGAGTCACCATGATGCTACCTGCTTCTTCAGGATATACGTTAGTCGACAAAGTTACCTGAGGAGCAGTGATCTCTACGTTAGAAAGTACTTCAAGTTCGAACATGTAAGCGTTCTGTGCCTGGTTCAGGTTAGACCAGCGAAGTTGTACGTTTGTACCGTTCACGTCGCATTCTACCCATACACCCGATGAAGGATTAGCCACTGCATCAGAAAGAACTACCCAGTCAGCATCGCCATCGGCTTTCTTTTCAAGTCTGAAACCACGGTTGCTACCTGTAGCACCATGAAGATAACGAACACGAGTGATGTTCTGGAAAGCAGATGTTGTAATCAAACCTTCGCGGTTCTTTTCAGCCATTACATAGCCAGTATAAGTAAATTTACCATCAGGCTGCTGCATGTTAGGATACAGATTTACTGCATCGAAAGAGAAGGTTACAGTCTCGTTGCTGAAAGCTGTAGTTTTCTCAACAGACACAACTTCATCTTTAGAGTTGAATGCATCCCAGTCGTTGAAATCAGTATAGATCACAGGACGTTCCTGGATGTTAGAAGTTGCTTCAGGATAAGTGATAGTGAAGTAACGATAGTAAGAACCGTCGCCAATCACAATATCGATAGTTGGGTCTGAACCGCCATACGTGTAAGTAGCAATTGTGCCGTTTACGGTATAACCTGTGTCGCCTGCAACTGTAGTCGTTGTTGGAGCATTGTAAGCCTGGAACACTACCACACAGTTTTTCGCTGCAGGGAATGTCAGTGTAGTACCCGCATTCATCTGCGCCCAGTCTGTCCAGTTGCCGTTAGCAATCTTACCGGTCGTTGTATCAAGGTCGATTTTCACGTCGATAGTCTCGCCGTTTACAACCGCCTGAGACACATAGATGGCCTTTTTGCCTTCGATAGCCAAAAGAGGCGCACCGTTTTTGCGCTGGAAATCCCAGGTGATGGTTACAGGCTCAGTGCGCTCTGCCAGTGTGTTCTGATTTGCAGTAAACACAGGAGTCAGGGCAAGGTCGCCTTCAACCAGGATCGTAGCACCCGGAGCGAAGTTGTTTGTACCGTCTGTCCAGGCAGTCAATGTCTGACCGTCTACATACATCTGACGGTTCAAAGGCAATGTGTATTCATCACCGATCTGAACAGTTTCGCCTGCAGGAGCAATACCAGCCGACTCATAAGCACCAAGACCGAAAGTGATTTCGGCAGTTGCAGGAGCTTCATCAGTAGCCTCGATAGCGATATACGAGATATAGCCACCGCCCGACATGCTAAGCGTTGTTGCTTCGCCACGGTAGTAAGCCTCTACCACCGCACCCTGCTGATGATAACAACCACCCACTGAGTTAAGCGCCAAAGCAGCCACCTCGGCACCGTTAGCGTCTTTTACCTTCACCTCGTTGCCGTAAGCACACGCACCGTAAGTGATTTTCACCATTCCGTTAACAGGCACAACAGCCGTACCCGGATTGAATCCGTGATCATCGCTGTGATACTTGAAGTTCTGGAGTACAATGTTTGCCGATGCATCGTCTGCATCAACGCGGGTAGCTGTGCCATCTTCGGCAATAGCTACGCCAAAAGTAACAGTTAGTTTACCGTCTTTTTCCTCTTGAGTAAGGAAATTCGCGTTCATCAGACTAATGCCGAAGTCGCGGAAATTAGAGTTGTCTTGAGTTGCCGCAAATACCGAGAAAGGTATCAGATTCAAAACGCACAAACATAAAAGAAGAGTGTAGCGTACATCTCTCATAATAATGAATGATTTAAGTTAATTAATTAAAAGTTTCAATGTGATAATAAGCGAAGTTACGACAAAAGTCCGTTGGTTGCTACGCGTGCGTTTTAAGTAAGTCAGTTATTCCACATTATCGAACAATTAATCCCCTACGACATGTTGTAGGGCATATATTACTTTCAGAATAACAATAATTATACCTGTCTTACCCCATGGTTTAAGACACTTTAGTTGTAAAATGGTACACTATACGACCATCATTCATGCCCCAGGTTGTATCATTTTAGCAAACAAAAGTATCATTTGCAATCATTTTAAGCGTCTGTTTTCATCAGTTCGAATCTTCTGAAACACGAATGAAATTGTCTGTAAAACCACTCCGCAACTGCCGCTTTATTAGCAAGCGCTCACCGGTTTGCTGGCAAGCGCTTGCCGGCACGCTGAGAATAGCTGCCTGGCGTGGTGAGAATAGCTGGCTGAAAGACGCAAAAATGTACCCCTGAAAAGCGCCGTTCTGAGCCTTCAGAAGGGGGTGTGGACGTTGTACTTATCGTAACTTTACGCAAAGGTTTAAGTAACTGCAGGCAATGGTTTAAGAAAAGTTACGCAAAGTATGGCGTATTTTGGGTGAGTTCGTAATGATACAATCGTAAAGTGGCATAAAGGCTAAATCATGTCGCTATGTGTTACGCGAGTAATGTTTGTTTATGTATATGGTAAATATCAATAATTAGGGTGGATAAGAGGCAGAAAACCACTATTTTTGCCCTATGAATTCAGCGAAGAAAAGAGTTTTACTGGGGATGAGCGGCGGTACCGATAGTTCGGTGTCGGCTATGCTTTTGCAGGATGCGGGGTATGAAGTGGTAGGCGTCACGTTTCGTTTCTACGAAAAGGATGGCGACCAGACCCATCTGAATGATGCCCGTGCGCTGGCCGAACGATTGGGGATGGAGCACATCACCTACGATGCCCGCGACATCTTCCAAAAAGAAATCATCGACTACTTTATGACTGAATATCTGGCCGGGCGAACGCCTGTGCCCTGCACGCTGTGTAATAATTACCTGAAGTGGCCATTGCTGGCACGCCTTGCCGATGAGCGCGGCATTGCCGACATTGCTACCGGGCACTATGTGCAGAAGGTGTGCGAGGATGGGAAGTATTACATCACTCCCGGTACCGATGCCGACAAAGATCAATCGTTTTTTCTGTGGGGACTGCCGCAAGACATTCTGGCGAGAATGGTGTTGCCGTTGGGCGCATATACCAAACAGGAGGTGCGCCGCATTGCTGCCGAACGGGGATTCGAACGAGTGGCCACAAAGAAAGACAGCCTCGGCGTCTGTTTTTGTCCGATGGACTACCGCAGCTTCCTCCGCCAGTCGGAAACATACCATAATATAATAGAGCAGATAGGGCAGGGCGATTTTGTAGACGAAGCCGGCAAGTTCATTGCCCGTCACGAAGGCTATCCGTTTTACACCATCGGTCAGCGCCGCGGTCTGGGCATCGACCTGAACCGTGCCGTATTTGTGAAAGAAATCGACGTAGCGCACAACAAGATAGTGCTCGGCGATCTGAAATCTCTGGAAAAACGCACCATGTGGTTAAAAGACTGGAACGCCGTAGATGAAACCGAACTCCTCACAGCAGCGGGCATTAATGTGCGCATCCGCTACCGCAAACAAAACAATATCTGCACTATATTTAAAGAAGGCGATTTGCTCCGCGTAGACCTCCACGAACCCCTTACAGCCATAGCCAACGGGCAGGCTGCTGCTTTCTACCTGGATAATAAGGTGATAGGTGGTGGCATCATCCTAAGATCGGTTTGATAAAATTAGCATAATATAGTTAACAAACAATCTTGTGTATATCAAAAAAAATATTTATTATTGTATATTGTTGAGAAGACGATATCGGTTTGCTATGCCCTTAAGCAAGGTAATAAACTGATAATCAGATAGTATACGTTGAAACAGTTCTAATTCAAACATAATAGCATGGCTCATGGCCAAGCGCAGTTTTATGTCTGATTTCAACTGAAAATCAATAAATTATGTGTTAATTAATAATTATTAACTATACGTTTATTGCGGAAAACACGTCTCTCAAATTAGTTCTTTGAAAATACTGATATACAAGTACATATTTATTTCGGATAGTGGTAATTATAAACAATAAAAAACGAATATAGTCCACCATCGTTTACACCGGTAAGAATGCAATATCAATCACACTAAACAGTATTGCTTCCGGATGTATTATGATGCCTAATGATACAGATCAGTTTCACTCTTTCTGTACTCTATGCAGAATTATCCTGCTGATCTTATTCCCGTTAACCTAAGAATAGATTTTTAATTATTTGGATAGTACTTAAAATGGCAAAGAGAAACACATAAAGTGTCTGATACACTACAGATATGACTTCTCGCTGCTGTACTTATTCAAACGCAAAACAAGTAATTATTATTAACTATTTAATATTTAAAATTATTATGGAAAAAAGAACTGAAGAATTTGTAATGGACGGAGTTGTTGTTTATGAAGCTCCACGTGCCGA
>CAMTOS010000122.1 GCA_947074195.1 uncultured Bacteroides sp. | reverse complement strand
CCATTCCTACATTGATTCCCATTATAAGACAACAGCATAAAACAATAATGTAGCCATAATGAAAAGATGTTATCTTTTTCTCATTCATATAATTATTAGAATTATTATAATGCAAAGCTATATTTTGTGCTTTTATGTATAACTAAACAATTTACTTAAATATGGATACAAATTACAGACTAACTTATTATTACACATCAATAAATGTGTGCTTCCCTTTTCTTCGGACGGTTCTAAATTAGACGAATCTTATTAAATTTGTCAAGGAGGAATATATAATGAAGAAGCCAAGACATAGTAAATCTAAGATTGTTAAAGCTGTAAACCAACTTTATAGTGGTATTTCAGCCGATGTAATATGCCGTGATTATGGGATATCCCGAGCTACACTTTATAATTGGAGATCTAAATACAGTGGGATGGATTTAAGTCATATAAAGCGTCTAAAAGATCTTGAGGATGAAAATAAGCGTTTAAAACAGATGTATGCTGACTTAGCACTGGATAATAAAATATTGAAGGATGTAATCGACAAAAAATTATAGAGCCTGAGGTCAAAAAGGAAATAGCGACTGAAATAATTCATGACTATCATATTAGCAAAACTCGGGCTTGCCGACTAATGGATATTCATCGTTCCTATTTTTACTATATCGAGAAGAAAGATGATCAGGAGGTCATTGATACCATAAAAGAAGCTTCAGAGTTTGGTGATGGTTTTTGGAAGATATTTAATAGACTATGAAACACAGGTAAAGTTTGGAATCACAAACGTGTTTATGGATTATATAAGTTAATGCGTTTCAATAAACGCTCACGCCTAAGGAAAATGCTAGCGATAAGAGTTAAGCAGCCCTTAATTACCCCTTAATCATCGTCAGTAACATCTTAAATTGGGTTGTTGCATACAAAGCATGTGGTACATTAGCTGGCATAATTAGCATTTCTCCTTCTTTCAAATGATACCCCTCACCACCTAAATGAATTTCTGCTTTTCCCTCTATGATTTGGACTACTGCATCAAATGGCGCTGTATGTTCACTTAACTGTTGTCCTTCATCAAAAGCAAACAAAGTAATATTACCTGCATCATTTTTTGTGATTTGCTGACTTACAATGCTTCCTTTTGAATATTCGATTCTTGTTTTAATCACGAACGGAACTTTGATTGGCTGAAACTCTTTCATCATAAATAATTGATAATAAGTATTTAAACAAATATATAATTAATAATCAAAACAAGTTCCTTTTTTTATTGTTCGAGTGAAATATATCTTTTTAAGATGATAGATGTATTATTATATTTATTGTAAACTTCAATAGTGATTATGAATATAGGTTAGCTATTGTGACTGCGCCTTATTCCTGAATGCCTCCAACGATTTCAATGCAACCGACAGTAAAATCAATGATAATCCAAAATAGAATGCAGGGTTTAATTCTTTGGCCTCGCCAAAAAGAATCATTGCTAAAATAATGCTATAAACCGGTTCTAAATTATAGCTTAAATTGACAGTAAAAGCCGAAACCTTTTTCAGAACTTGTATTTGTAATATATACATAACAATAGTACATATCACCGAAAGAACAAGCAGATAAATGATATCCGCTTTAGTTGGTATAAAGCTTATATCAGGCAAATGATGTATATAGACTGGAACAACGATGCATAATAATATAAATCCGCCAATTATTTCATAAAATAACAGATTGATTGGCGTGCATTTTCCACTTACCTTCTTATTACTTATCGTAAATAATGCGGCAAATGCAGAGGAAATAACTCCCAATAAAATACCATATCGATATTGAGAATCAAATTGGAAAATGAGTAAGATTCCTATAATAGTAAGCAAGCTATAGAGTAATTCTTTGACAGAGATTTTCTTTCTGAAAATTAATGGTTCAAAGAGGGCTGTAAAACAACCAACTAAAGAGAAACATATGACACCGATAGATACATTAGATGCCTTGATGCTTCCATAGAAGAAGAGCCAGTGCAAACCTAATAAAAGACCTACACCGGCAACACGGAGAATATCTATATTTTTGAGTCTGACTATTTTTTTTGTCAGACTCAAAAATAAAAGTAATATGAGAGAGGTAATTGCCATACGATATAAAACGAGATAGACTTCGTTTACCGAAATAAGCTTTCCGAATATGCCGGTAAAACCAGCTATAAATATAGAAAGATGAAGTTTGAGAAAAGTCTCTTTCATGTAATTATTGTTTTTGATAATCTATTTCATTCCATTTTGGTGGATTCTTATCCATCAGATGACGAACAAAAAAGTCATAACGTTTGTGTTCACCGAAGTCCTCTCCCATTGTATGGCGAGCACCAGGAATAACAACCAGTTCAAAATCTTTGTTTGCTTTGATTAAGGCATTCGCCAATTGCATGGTCGATGCCGGATCAACATTGTCATCCATTTCACCTACTACTAACATCAAAGGACGTTCAAGTAAATGTGCATTTTCAATATTCGAATTTTCTATATATTGTTTACCAACAGGATAACCTAACCAGAGTTCATTCCACCAGATCTTATCCATTCGGTTGTCATGACATCCGCAAGCCGAATAGGCTGCTTTATAAAAATCAGGATACAAAAGGACTGCATTGGTAGATTCTTGCCCGCCAGCCGAACATCCATAGATACCTACTCTATCTATATCCATGTAAGGATATTTTTCAGCTGCTGCTTTTATCCATATCATATGATCTGGCAGACCTGCATCTTTCAGGTTTTTATAACAGACGTTTTCAAATTCACGCGAACGAAAAGAGGTACTCATACCATCTACCATTACCACGATAAAACCTAATTCGGCTAATGAAGTCATATACCAGTTATAAGATTTAAATGATTTTGGTACATATTGATCACCTGGTCCCTGATAGATATATTCAATTATGGGGTATTTCCGAGTTGGGTCGAAATTTGTTGGACGCGCTATTAATCCCCACATATCAGTCTCACCATCACGTCCTTTCGCAACAAACACTTCGGGTGCTTTCCATCCTTCAGCTTCCAGTTTACTTATATCTGCAACCTCCAATGGCATAATGATTTCTCCATTTGTTGCCGAACGAAGTACTGCAACAGGAGCTTTATTAACCATCGAATAAACATCTACCAGATATTTTTTATCATTCGATAACCAGGCAGTGTGCATGCCTTCATCAGGAGTAAGACAGGTAAGTTGACTTCCATCAAAATTTATCCGGTAATATCTGATTAAATATGGATCTTCATCAGGTTGCACACCATTTGCAGTAAACCAGATCTGTTGATTGTCTTCATCAATATCCAGCACTTGACGAACATACCATTCTCCTTTAGTAATCTGATGTGAAGGTTGACGAGTTGCACGATCATACATATAAAGATGATTCCAGTTGTCGCGTTCACTCATCCAGATAATATGTTGATTATTCTTTAAATCATGACGGAAATAGCGTGCATAATTTACATATTTATCACTGGTTTCTTCAATTAAAGGAGATACATCGCCAGTTTCAGCTGATAATTCAAGGACACGATATACCTGATGTCCTCGCTGATTATATTCAAAAGTGATGGCACGACTGTCACTATTCCATTGCAGATTATTTAAATCGTACTGACTGGCAAATAAATCGGTCTGAGGTATTATCTCTTTTGCGGTTGATACTTCATAAATACAAGGTACTTTAAATGGTAATTCATCACCCGGTTTTGCATATTCCTGTTTATGGAGTTTGGGTTGCAACTGATCAACAGGTGATGACTCAACATAGTAAACATATCGTTTTTGTATGGGACGTATCTTACATGATGCTACATATTTGCCATCGGGAGACCATTGAATATAAGATGAATAATAGTTGCTTAATGTTCCATCTTTACTTAATTGTCTTTCTTTTCCGGTTTTTATGTCCCGAACATAAATATTATCATTCTTAATAAAAGCAAGTGATGAACCATCAGGCGATATTACAGGTTGGCCATCTTTTTCATCATCAGTTTCCATCCAGTGTTTTTGTTTAGGAGGAACAGGAAGTTCGCCTAAATCATTCAACTGATTTTTACGTGACAGATATTGCCAATTATGATTATTGAAGTTGAAGCATAGTGTATCCTGAGAATTATTGACATTTAAATTATTGAGTGAAAGTTCAGTAGGGATAATTTCCTGATTTGTTTTGCCGGCCAAAGCTTTTGCCAATTGCTGATGGTTAAATAACTCTTTACGTTTTCTTGTTTCTGCATTTACAACTACATAGACTTTTCCTTCAGGTGTATTGCGTATGTACCAAAACTGATTTGTATCTGCAATCCACTGTGGATTGACATCGGAATAAAATACATTTTTATTACTAAACTTATTCCGCAAAGAATAAGCACGTTGATAATCCTCTGTTGTACCTTGTGCAAATGTCACACTACTATAAAATAGTAGCATGACAATTGATATTGATTTTGTTAGTTTCATTTTATATTCTGTTTATACATTCAATTCATTATTTAATTTCCCATTCAAACAATCCTGATGAATAATTTTCAGGTTGAACAATTTCCAGTTTTAAAGCCTTAGTGGTTACAGGATCAAAATTAATTGTGTTTGGATTTCCTTTAACAACACCAAATTTATCGGGATTGCTTACCGGTTGCCAGTTACCATCACCATCCTGATAATAAATATTCCATGACTGAGGAACACGACATCCTCCCCATGGTGCATCATCATACCAATAGACAGTTGAACTTGATATGGTTGATGGTTCAGTTAATTCATAAGAGATCCATTCAGTTGTGCCTTGTTTAGGCCACCAGTGATAATAAGGCATTGAACGGTCATTTTCATCTTTTGGCACTAAACGATCATTGATTGCGGATATTGAGCTTACTAAATGCGAAGCATCAATTTTACTTTTCGATGCAAGAGTTGCAGGCATTGTTGGTCTGGTAGCACTTAACTCTTGTGCCAACCATACCGCCATTGCTCCCGATCCACGATGTGCCCATGCGTAATAAGGTATAAGCGTTAACTTTACATTGGTAGTAGTTAGTTCGCCTTGTTTATTATAACCAAGTATTTGTGCATCAGTTTTTAATTGATTGATTCCATATAATAAATCCGGACGACTCACTACCTCAAATTGTGGAGTTCGGTTTAACAGAATGCTTAATACATCAAAATCATTATCCGGCCATTCCGCGCAATACACCAGCGGTCCACGCTCTATTGCAATTCTGCCTCTATCAGCTTCAACGTTAGTGTTTGCTTTTACTGTACGTGGTTCCATATCAAAATGAACTGTTACTTTATCTCCCTTTTTCCATCTTCTGTCAATAGAAATATAACCATTCTTCAAAGATATTGCATTATTTACAGGAATGCCATTAACTTCAACAGAATAATTGAGGCGTTTACCATCTGAATAAGTATATAAATCACTTGGAACAGTTTCATTCTGTACCCAACCAGGAATACGAATCTTTAGATTGAATGCGCCGGCATTATTCTTATCAATGTTTATTGCAATATCACCATTCCATGGATATTGCGTTTCCTGACTTATTATCACATTTTTATGATCAACTTTTAAATCTGCAGTATTAGAGATGAATAAGTTTACATAGACATCTTTTCCTTTCACAGCATAAATATATCCGGGAAGTGAAGGTATAAAACGGCATATATTTGACGGACAACATGCACAACCAAACCAGGGTTGACGTTGGTGCTGCCCTAAACTTTCAAGTGGATTTGGATAGAAAAAACCACCTCCGTCTAATGATACGCCGGAGATTAAACCATTATATAAAGTACGTTCTAATACATCATAATATTTTGCATCTCCATGTAACAAGAATAAACGATGATTGAGATATACATTGCCAATAGCAGCACATGTTTCGCAATAAGCAGACATGTTGGGCAATTCATAATTTTCACCAAAAGCTTCACCATGTGCAGTAGCTCCGATACCACCAGTAATATAATATTTTTTACTTACGATATTATCCCAGATACGATCAATAGCTTTAATATAAGATGAATCGCCTGTTAATGCAGCTACATCAGCCATTCCGGAATACATGTAAGCTGCGCGTACTGCATGTCCCACAGCCTCATCCTGTTCTATGACAGGCTTGTGTGCCTGACTATATTCATCAGTTCGTGAAGTATAACCACGCTGGTCAAGAAAGAATTTAGCCTGATCTAAATATTTTTGGTCACCAGTGATCAAATAAAGTTTAGCAAGGGCCATCTCGGCAATCTGATGACCGGGGACACAAACTATTTGTCCGGAATTTGGGCCTATTTCACGTACAACACAATCAGCATAACGTATTGCGATATCAAGAAAATTACGCTGACCGGTAGCTTGATAGTGAGCAATAGCTCCTTCTACCATGTGTCCCAAATTATAAAATTCATGACTTAAATCTTCTACTTTTTCCCACCGTTTGGAGCCAGCCCATTCATGCGGATGTTTCGGATTCATTGTACGGCTGGTAAATAAATATCCATCCGGTTCCTGTGCAGCAGCTACAATCACTAATACACTGTCGATATATTTTTTTAGTTTTTTATCCGGATAAGTCTGCAACAGATAACTTGCTCCTTCAATCGTTTTATATACATCGGTATCGTCAAACGAAAGGCCACCTACATGAATTGTATCGCTTGGACATGCTGCATTGATGAAATTCTGATAACGTCCTGTTTCTTCACATTTACTGAAAGCGAGTGGAATAGTCGTTTCGCGACTTGCCTGCAAACGTTGTCCCCAAAAAGAATCAGTTACTTTCACTGATGTAAAGGGCACCGGATCGATAGGATAACCATGTGCGTGTTGTTTTACCTGAGCTGTGAGACTAATTGCTGATGTTGCTAATGCAGCAACAATAAATAGTTTTTTCATTGTATGTTTGTTTTATAGATTATTATTCGTAAGGTTTATATTCATCCCATAATTTTAAAGAATGGAGATAACCTTTAAATGGCCATTCTTTTTCAGCATTTCGCCCTAATGTAATGTATTGAGATGGTTTTATTAATAGTTGAATATCTTTTTCACTAATTAATTCATCATTGATATAAACTCGTTCGATACGTCCGTCAAAGCAAATATATACATGTTGCCATATACCTTCATATTTTTTTGCATCGGGATGTCCGGCATCTTCATACCACCCATAATGATTGATAATGCCACATCGTGGTTCTGTACCATTAACTAACATGATTTTTTCCAATTCATTGTGTGTTGTAGTAAAATCGGCAACACATTCATTTAAACTCATTTTAGGATTCAGGATCATTGCCTCCAGTGTATATGAAGCATTATCTGATAAACTAAGTGGTAAAGAAAAATCGGACTGAAATACTTGCAGACTATCAAAACGGAAAGCTTTTATTTCATTTTGCAATTCTACAATTAATGGTTCGTTTATATACTCAAAAATTCCTTGTAAACCATGATTTGGAATATAATGTACCGTATCGCCAATTTCAAAATCATTGGCTGTGATATCTACAATTAATCCTTTCTTTGATGATGGAACTGCAGGTAATCGTACAATATCTGCATTGAGATCATAATCACGCTCAGCCTGCGTTTGTTTCCAGTTATAATAACGGAGGTTTGTTAAAGGAAGAGGATTGTTCCCACTATTAATCTCAATAACTCCTTTGCCTAAACAGGAAGTTGTTTCAAATGAACCCCATTCCCCGTTTTGGAAAGCCAATGCAGTAAAAGAGTGAGGCTTATCAGAAGATATCAATTCATTCTTATACTGAAGAATAGTGCCTGGTTCAAGCACTAAAGCTTCTCGTCCATCGATGCGTTGAATTATAGCATTTCCTTCTTTAATTATAAAAGATCCTCCTAACATACCTCCATTATTTTCCCATTCTCTACCATTCCAGTCGGCAGCGGTCAACCCCAACCATTGTTGCGGACAGGCAGTTTCATTTTCTTCAAATACTTTAATATTCCAGATAGCTCCTCTAAAACCATTTTTTTGTTTGCCAGTAGTAGTCAATCGGATATAACGACCTTTATTATTTCCGAAATCAACCATCGGACTACCGGCAAGGTAATTATTTCTTTTGTCTGAGAAAATCTCCCAATGCTTTCCATCTTTGGATGTTTCGATGATATACTGATAAAAAGCTGTTCCATATTCAAACTGTGTCCAGATGGAATTTATTTTTCTTATTTTACCCAGATCCAGTTCAATCCATTCCTGTCCGGTACCCAGTGGCTTCCATTGAGTGCCATTATTATTGTCAATTGCATATTCCGGAAGGAAGTTCTCATCGTAAAATGATGAAGCACGAACTTTGCAGTTCAGCGCTATATTTTCAGATTTGATACTTGATGGTGCTAATAAACCGATACCATGATGACTTGGTTCTATTTTACGGATATTCCCATCGTTTTCAAAAAACATAGGATCTATGCATATCTGTCGGTGAAATCCACGATTGGAATGTGGATTATCATGCCGATGATAGACCATGTAATAATCATCTCCTTCCTGCAAAATACTATGATGGCCCGGTCCATGAACTGTGCTATCTGCATTGGTTTCCAGAATGCATCCTTTATATTCATACGGTCCAAGTGGATTAGCTGATGTAGCATATTGCACTCTGTAAGTATGATCATGACATGAACCAGATGAATACATCAGATAATAAATGCCTTTTCGCTTTAATACGAAAGGCGCTTCAAAGAAATCGGTTACTTCTGTATTGGGTATTAACCGGGTTTCAGTGAATCCTTTTAAATCTTCAGTCATTTTACCTGCGCCACACCCGAAACCTTTAAAAATGCCCCATGTCCCCCAATAAAGATAGACCGATCCATCATCATCTACGAATGTTTGTCCATCAAGTGTAATGGCATTCTCAACAAAACGATCGGATACTAAAACAGATTCACTTTCGCCTAAAATATTAGTCCAGGGACCACGCGGTGTATCGCTTACTCCACAATGAATGATACAAGGCTGACAGTAGAAATAGTAATATTTACCATCACTATGTTGTAGTACATCCGGTGCCCATATCCAATGACTATCAGGCCAGTTCATTGGAGTTAATGTCCAGTTCACAAAATCATTGCTACTCCATACCTGTGCCGGTCCAAAACCAGCTCCACTTCCATCAGTTGTAGCATAAATATAATAGGTATCACCAAATTTCTTAATGGTTGGGTCAGCAAAATAACCTGGTATTATCGGGTTTCCTGCTCCGGACTCTTTATAACTTGACTGCGCATTCAAGCAAAGTGAAAGGAATAGCGCAAAAAAGATAATCAGTCTGTTTACTGTTGTTTTTTTCATTCTGTGCAGATTTATTAGTTCTTTTTCATTTTAGTTGGATAAAGAGTTTACAGATAGATGATAATGAGCGAAGTATTGCATAATCTATTTGTCATTTATTGCATATAGTTTGGCAAGAAACTGCAGATAGTTTGGCAGTAAGTTGCATATAGCTTGGCAGAAAATTGCATATAGCTTGGCAG
>CAMTOS010000121.1 GCA_947074195.1 uncultured Bacteroides sp. | reverse complement strand
GGATTTTCCCACCACCAGCGGCCTGAGCGTATGTCATGACCTGATTCTACAGCCCGTGTGCAGGGTTGACAACCGATACTTGGAAAACCTTTATCGTGTAAGCGATTATATGGAACGTTGTTAAATTTAATGTACTTCCACACTTCATCTTCAGTCCAGTGTATAAGCGGGTTTAACTTAATCAAACCATTTGACTCGTCCCACTCAATCATTTGTACAGATTTTCGTGTTATTGACTGTTCGTTGCGCAATCCGCAAATCCAGACATCAAGGTTTGCAAGAGCTCTTTTCAAAGGTTCCATTTTTCGGGCATGGCAGCAGGCTTTACGCTTTTCCACGCTATCGTAAAACCCATTAATTCCATGTTGAAGTATATAACTTTCTACTTCTTTATGATCTGGAAAGAAAACCTCCATATTAATTTCGTAGCGGCGATTATTGCGGTCTATTAATTTATAAGATTCCGGAAACAGTCTGCCTGTATCGATGGTAAATATGCGGATAGACTTATCGATTTTGGAAATCATATCGGTAAGAACTTGCCCTTCGGCTCCCAATCCGCTGGCCAGAGCAATGCGACCGGAATAAGCTGAGAGAAACCATGAAAGAACTTCTTGAGGAGATTTGTCGTTAAAACGGAGTAAAAGTGATTCTATATTGTTATGGGTTGTATCCATCGGTTATTTAATTTTATTTTTAGAAAAGCAGGAAGTAATGATTCTTCCGCTTATGCTCAGTATCAGTACAATAAGTGTCAGTAACAGAGCAGCTGCATAGGCGCGGTCTCTGACTTCGGGTATCGGACTACTAAGCTGAAAAAACACTGCCAATGGCAAAGTAGCTGCAGGCTGATCAAGAGATGTCGGTATATTATCGGTAAAACCGGCGGTAAATAGTATAGCTGCAGCATCACCAATGGCACGTCCTATAGATAATAATGTTGCAGTAGCTACTCCCGGCGCTATCTGTCGCATTACCACTTTGCAGGCTTCAAGTCGGGTGGCCCCCAGTGCATAAGTCGCTTCCAGCATTTCGGTCGGTACAGACTGAGTTACTTCGTCCATTGAGCGGACAAATATAGGGACAATCAACATAGTAATTACAATAATTCCTCCTAAAAGAGATGCTTTCAGTCCTAAAAATATCATCAGTGTAAAAGCAAAAGCCCCATAAACAATGGAAGGAACGCCAAACAATACATCGAACGATAGTCGGGTATAATAGACCAGTTTCGAACCTTTTTTCAGATAGATATTAATGTAGAAAACGATGGGCAGACTGATTATCAATCCCAGTACAGTAGAGCCTCCGACAATCATTAACGAACCAACTATGGCATTCAGGATACCCCCGTCTTTTCCCAGATAAAAACCGCCACCCGGCAAAGAGGTAATCATTTCCCAGGTAAGCGATGGGAACCCCGTTTTGGCAATCGTCCAGATAATGCTGCCAAAAAAGATAAAAACAATTAGTGTCGATGCCAGCATCAATACATAGAATATCTTCTCTTCAATAAACTTCCATTTCATAGCTTAAACTTCTTTTCAACATGATGAAGTACCATTCTCGATACCGCATTGAATACCAGTATGATGATAAATAGTAGTAATGCAGCAAACATCAGTGCCGATTCGTACATAGGTAGCGATAGCATTTCGCCATAGTTATTGGCAATCAATGCCGGAAGCGGATAAATGCTGTCGAATATGGAGTGGGGCAACCCGATCATATTTCCGCAAACCATCAACACTGCAAGTGTTTCGCCAAAAGCTTTCGATACCGCCAGAATAATGGCAGCAATCATGCCCGGTGCAGATTTGCGCAATACAATATAACGTGTGGTTTGCCAGCGGGTGGCGCCCAGAGAAAGGGAAGCCTCTTTTAACTCCTGTGGCACGACAGAGAATAGTTCAATAAACAGGCTGACCAAAAGCGGGATAATCATGACGCTAAGCACAATGCCTCCTGCCAGCAATGAATATCCGCTGGTATATTCTACAAAGCGCGGACCGAATTTATCGGCAATCCAGGGCACGATAATGAGTATACCCCAAAGACCATAGACCACCGATGGTACACCGGCAAGTATATCGAGTACAGGGAATACTATTTTACGTATGGCAGGATGCGAACGCTCTGTTAGGAAAATGCCGGTAAGCAGCGATATTGGCAAGGCAATGGCAATGGCCAGTCCGGTGACATATATAGAAGATAATATAAACGATTTAAAACCGAACTGCTCACGGAAAGGACTCCACTCGATGCCCGAAAGAAGACTCATTAACGGATAACTTTTCAGGATAGGAATCGATTTATAAATCAGCCCTATAGCCATGCAAGCCAGTATAAAAAGCGAAATAATGGTAAAGATCTGCATAATCAGCTTTACCATTTTATCTTTCAGAATTCTTCTCTTAGATATAGATGATCCCACGCTTCAGAAATTGTTATTTAAACTTCTTTATCTCTTCGGTCAACTGTTCGGCAGGCAATCCGATATACCCCGTTTCTCCGGCATATTGCTGTCCGTCTGTCAACACATATTCCAGGAATGCGACTACGACCGGATCTTCAGGTTTTCCTTTTGTTACCAGATAAAGATCGCGTGCAGGAGGCGACGGAAAACGACCATCTTTAATAGCCTCAATCAGTTCGCCCGAAGTATTGTAGAAATATTCATCTTCGGTAATCTCGCCATCCTCATTCACGTCTATCGGCATCACCGCCAATCCCTCGAACGGGCGTTTTGTATTCTGATCATAGACATAAGCGATATTATTGTAACCAATACTTACGGGATCTTTTTGTACAGCAGCCGCCACACCCGGATCACCAAAAACGGCAATCGCTTTCAGGTCTTCCTGTTTTTCGTCAAACCATGAAGCAAAGGTTTCGGCAGCCCCACAAGCATCTGAGCGCGTAAATACATGAACAGGTACAGCAGACGGACTACCCAGCACATCTCCCCATGTATTATATTGTTTATCCCAAAGCCGACGGGCACGATCCTTAGTCAGTCCCACCTTAATAATATGATCATATTCGGGATTCCTGGTGTTAATGGTAGGCACCACCGCATCTTTCACCACGGCAACCGGAAAAGCCCCGTTGTTAATTTCTTCAGGATAAACCTCACGCGATACCATCCCAATATCTACCACACCCGCAAGCGCATCAGTCATACCTTTGCCGGCACCACCGCCCGAAATATCAATCGTCACGTTGGGGTGCATCTTTTTAAACTCTTCTGCCCATTTTACAGCCATCGGATAGAGTGCAAAAGCGCCCGAAAGCTGAATAGTACCATTCAGGCCATCTGCATCAATTCTGTTTTGCTGACGTTTACCTGAACAACTTGCCAATACAAAAACTGCTACGAATAAATAGAATAATTTAGATTTCAACATAAGAATAAGAATTAGAACGTTTTTTTCAGTGATGCTTTAGCTGAAAGCTCCTGAAAGATATTGTTTCGTCAGCTCGTGCTGCGGGTTTTTAAACACCTCATCGGCCGAGCCAACCTCTATAATTTCTCCTAAGTAGATAAATATCACATAATCGGCAATGCGTAAAGCCTGTCGCAGCGTATGCGTCACCAGCACAATACCATATTTGTTTTTAAGTTTAACGAAAAGATTTTCAATATTGCGGCTCGAAATTGGGTCTAATGCCGAAGTCGATTCATCGCCAAGAATAAAACGAGGCTCCACTGCCAGTCCGCGAGCCAGACAAAGGCGCTGTTGCTGACCGACAGACAGTTTAGAAGCCGGATGATTCAGCCGGTCTTTTACCTCTTCCCATAAATCAGCATTGCGAAGATTGTCCTCTACAATCTTTTTCAATACACTTCGTTTCCGAATGCCATGAATACGGCAACCGTAAGCCACATTATCGAAAATAGACATGGGTAAGGGAGTAGGGCGTTGGGAGAGTAATCCCATCTTTTTGCGAATTTGGGTAAGGTCAGTCTTTTTATCATAGATATTTTCGCCTTCGAGAAGTATTTCACCGGTAATCTTCACCTTCTCAATATCGTCAATCAGGCGATTGATAGACTTTAGCAATGTAGATTTACCACAACCCGAAGGGCCGATAATGCACGTTATTTTATTATCGGGGATGTCGAGATTTATATCTTTAAGAATATGATTTTGGTCGATACTTACATTCAGATTGCGTATACTGATGTTTGTATTTCTTATATCCTGGTTGTTTTGCATATATAGAGTAATGTCTTAATACGTATGAAAACCGGAAACAAAAATAGGATAATATTTTGATGATTTTGTTAATATTGTAAATTATTATAGATAAATTGATGATAATATGCAAGTTTTTGTGAAAATAGTTAGGGTTTTGGAAATGAAAAAAGCCTTCTTGCAGAGGATGAAGAAGGCTTTAGTTTGATTTATCTGAATAAACTTAAGATCATTTTAAAATATGGGAAAAATAGTATATAAATTAATGATGCATATATCTTGATGTAGCGACCGTACTTATATTTGGTGCAGCAATTGAATCGGTACCTAACCAGTAATCCCCGGTATTATTAGCACCTGTATTTTTATTACCTAATCCAAGAATAGTATCATTACCATTGATATAACGTATACCAAGAATATATCCGGTCACTCCAGCTGTTCCCGTTATATCACCATTATTTGTACAGTCATATATTTTATCTGGCCAGGTATTTCCTGCAATGCCTCCCACATAGGCATTTGATTTGTCTGTAGGGCCAACTACAGCACCATTATTAACGCATTCACCAATAGGTACCTGTAACTGACTTGTACCGACAATTCCACCAACACCTTCCTGTGTACCCGTAATTGTGCTATTATTTGTACATTTATAGATCTTAGCCGTTGGAATTTCGTTTAAAGGACCAGGGTTTGAAGCCATATAACCACCGATAATACCACCCACATAGAGCGACTCTGTAACATTTGCATTGTTTGTACAATTTTCAAAAACCAAATTACCCCAACCTATACCAACAATTCCTCCGGAGTAACTTGATGTTGAACTTATTTGAACATAACTATTGCAATTTGTAAATGTTGAACTTGTAGCCGTACCTGCAATACCTCCAACATATGTCCCACCTGTCATATTAACAGTACCTTTAACAGTAATATTTGATATTGTTGCGGTATCTGCATCTGCAAACAAGCCATAATGTCCTTGATCTGAATTCGTGATATTCATACCATAAATTGTATTGCCACCTCCATCGAAATTGCTGTTAAAAGCCACTTGACTATTTCCTATCGGTTTTCAGTTTAATCCTGGTTCGCAAAAAATATTAGTAGTAAGTTTGTAATACTTGCTTGGTATGTTATATTGATTTTTATCACTATTATTACCTACCTTATCAAAAACAGTCATTGCTTTTAACCATGCTAATTGCCATGCTGTATTTATTAAATATGGATCGCTAGAAGTTCCTGTTCCACTAGTAGGTTTATATACGGTAGTCCAATTGCCATAAGCATCTCCTGTATTATAACTATTCAATGCATCCATTGGTATAGTATAAAAATCAAATCGGCTTAAAGAATCTACAGGAAAATTATATCTTACTGCTCCAATGAAATTTTTTGTTGTGGTATAGTTTCCAATATAGGCATAATTGATTGAATCCGCAGAATTCTTTAATACTACTGCCAACTGAGATTGATCGGCTATACTAAAAGGAGGCGTCAACATATAAGCATTTATACTGGTAGGATTGTCGTAATCCGATAATCCCATTGCGCATAATATTGTATCAGCCGATGAAACATTATAATTGGTTTTAAACGTATTATCCAATGACCCCATTGCTAAAAAGTACAAACTATCAGGAGTTCCTAATGATGATGGAATATTTGTAATGTCAAATGTCAGCAATGCTCCCTGGCTGGTAAAATTTATATTACTCAATTGATCTTCAGATGTAATATGAGCAGTTATCAAATCATAATTTTCTAAATGTGCCATCTCATTATCGGCTGACTGCGTTTGACCTGTCATATCAAGATCGAAAACTAAACCATCATCTCCTACGGTTACTGATATCTGATGTCCTGTAGCATCAATCCATACCATGGCCGTAAATACTGTATCGGTCAACTGAGTATCACCATAAAGCTTGAAGGTAGCTTTAGAATTATCACTTTCAAAAATACTATCCAGATTATAGGTCACATTATCGGCCTTCGTGTTATAGAGTATAAACTTAACATCAGTTCCTTCCCATGTTTGCTTTACTCCGCTTGTGCCATTGTCAATATAACCAATGCGCGATATATCGCGGTTTATACCAACCGTAACCACTTCCGGGAATGTCCATGGCTCTTTGTCTTCAACATCCGGCAAAAGAGCTTTATATGCAGCATCATCCTCACAAGATGCAATTGCACATATAAAAAAAAGAGAAAGTATGACGTACACACCTCTTGTCATAGTTTTTTTCATCTTTAATTTTACTTTTAGATAAATAGGGATTAAATAAATAGTTAGAAATCGGGGGTAAAAATAATCTTACATCTTATATGTGTTTTTTATCCATCCATAGGTAGCGTGAATTTTATTTAAATAATACATATAATAACCGTTCAAAAACACTTTTGTTCTTCAATTACTGAAAATATGTAAACGCCTTTAAATAAAAACAGCTATCCGGCAATAAAATATCATTGCGGATAGCTGCTAATATGATTTAGATAATAAAGTCGGATATAATATCAATGCTCTATACCCTTGGCGATAATCTCGAATCCCTGCGGTAAAACTGTGTCGCGACTGATGTATAAATAATCTTCGTGAATCATCTTGGTAATGGTTCCATTGGTTATGGTTTCACCTTTAAACATAATTTGATGTTTATCGCCATCGTCTTTGCAAACTTTAAAACTCACACCATCGGGACAAATCCATTTAATATGTTCGCCGCGAAGGCCATTAGTGCTAAAATCGTGGCTGGTACGCTGCATATGGCCATCTTTAGGCTTGGCATCGCTCATTACTTTCACTTCGTTAATCATAATTTTTTCAGAATTAATTTATTAATAATCGATTGTGCTAATAACAGATGAGTGAAAGTATAAGTTCAGAATTAGGGCTCTTTATGAAGGCATTCTTGTCAAGCCTTTGGCAAGAAATTGCCAAGCCTTTGTCAACACTTTGCCAACGGTTTGGCAAAAGATTGCCAATGCATTGGCAAAAACCAGGATAGAGATAGATGAATGCTTACCAATTATAACCCTGTGTATTGACATCAAATGGCTGAACTTCTTTTAATCCTATAAGTTTTAAACGTGCAACAATCTCTCTTTGCTCTACTCCCGAAAGAGGTCTTTCTCCTTTACGCATCCTATAATAGGTACGCTGCCCGTATCTGGTAATTAAGAAAGTAGTAAATTCCGATAATTGTTTTTTAGTTAGCTGATCTAATATTCCTATAAATCCTGCAGCATAATTCACTTTATCTGCCGGGCGATAAAAACCGCAATCTTTATTAGCAATTTTAAGATGTTTCGGATTAATGATGCTACAAACTTCCATATCGGCAGAATAGGCAAGGGCAGCCAGGTGACGAAGGCAAGTAGAAGATTTACTACAGTCGGATTTAAAACAAAGAGCATACTGATAAGGAATATCAGCAGATAAAATTGTTGATTTCATGAGTTGTTTGTGTTGAGGTTTAATAATAATTTGCTCTGCACCATTTGGCAGAGATTAGGCAAATTTAATAAATCTTTAGCAATAAAGGGTTGCAAAATCTATTTAGACAAGTTTTACAGTTCACTTTGTAAGTCATTAAGGGTATAAAGTTTCTAAATGCTCTGTAAACTCCTTAATAAACGTAAATGCGTTAAGCGAAAAAGTTTAAATTAATGTATGTTTGTAAGCAGAACATTAAACAAAAAGCATCTCGGCGCAGATGCACTTAATATCATAAAACGCCTTTTACGACGTATGACACAGAAAAAGACACTGATCAACAGATTTCTTTACTCAGTAGAAAAAGTAGGTAATGCTTTACCAAATCCCGCAACTCTATTTGCTCTTTTTGCATTCGGAGTGCTCATGTTATCGTGGGTCATCTCCTGGTTCGACCCCGAAGTTATCAATCCCGCTACCGGCGAAGTAATTCATGTCATGAATCTGCTTTCCAAAGAAGGATTGCATATGGTGCTGACCGAAACCGTGAGCAACTTTACCGGCTTTGTGCCGCTGGGTACCGTACTGGTTGCCATGCTTGGGGTAGGAATTGCAGAGCGTACCGGATTGATATCTACTATTCTGCGCCGTATCGTAATGGCCGCACCTCCGCAAATGCTGACATTCGTTGTGGTGTTTGCCGGAATCTTATCGAACACTGCTTCCGAAGTAGGCTATGTTTTGCTGGTACCTCTGGCAGCAGTAATCTTCCTTGCCGCTGGTCGTAATCCGCTTGCCGGTCTGGCAGCAGCCTTTGCCGGTGTATCGGGTGGATATAGTGCCAACCTGCTGTTGGGAACAATCGATCCATTGCTTGCCGGCCTATCACAGGAGGCAGCGCAAATCATTGATCCTGAATATGTTGTTAACCCTGCGTGCAACTATTACTTTATGTTCGTATCGACCTTCCTGATTGCCGGACTGGGTACCTGGGTAACCGATAAAATCATCGTTCCTCGTCTGGGTAAATATCATGGCGAAGATGTAGAAGCAATTCCGTTGACAGCCCTTACAAAAGACGAAAAGCGCGGTATGCTATATGCCGGCTTAACAGCACTTGGCTTGGTTCTATTTATCCTTGCAGGCGTATTGCCGAAGAACGGCTTCCTGCTCGATCCTGTAACCGGTGAATTCCTTACTTCGCCACTGATGAAAGGCGTAGTAACCTTTATCTTCCTCTTCTTTGCTTTGCCGGGTATCGCTTACGGTATTGGTGCAAAAACCATTAAGAATGACAACGATGTTATTAAAGGAATGGGTAAATCGATGGAAACCATGGGTACATATATTGTGCTGGTATTCTTTGCCGCACAGTTTGTGGCCTACTTTAAATGGTCGAACATCGGTCTGCTTGTAGCCGTAAAAGGAGCAACCATTCTGCAAACCTTAGATTTGGGCACTTTCCCGCTGATGCTTTCATTCATCTTGCTGGCAGCCTTTATCAACCTCGTTATGGGTTCGGCATCGGCAAAATGGGCTATCATGGCACCTGTATTTATCCCGATGTTTATGATGCTTGGCTATTCACCCGAACTTACTCAGCTGGCCTACCGTATCGGCGATTCTGTAACCAACATCATCTCACCCATGATGTCGTATTTTGCCCTGATTGTAGCCTTCATCCAGCTCTACGACAAGAAAGCCGGTATTGGTACCGTCATCTCTCTGATGCTGCCATACTCATTAGTATTCTTCTTAGGATGGATGGTGATGTTCTTCCTCTGGATTGCGTTCGATCTGCCCATCGGCCCTGCATCGCCAATCACCTTTACATTTTGAACTTTGTAGATTAAAATAGATAGATTGCAAACTCCCTGCTTCGCAAAAATTATTTTTGCGGGCGGGGAGTTTTTTTGTATGGTTTTATGATATGTATATCATCCCGATTGTAGAGACGCAGCGTGCTG
>CAMTOS010000120.1 GCA_947074195.1 uncultured Bacteroides sp. | reverse complement strand
AAGCATGGGTGCAGTATAAACATCTCGGCCCATACTCTCATTATACATCAAAGCCTAGTTGTAAGAGTCAACATAATCGGGTAGTATACTTGCCTTTTGAAGAGTAACGCTACCATTATAATTAATCGATGGTTTGGATTCAGAACCACTCCCGGTAAACGCCCTTTAAGAAGTGTTGCAGCGTTGCTGGCAGGAATGTTTTCCAGATCTTTGCTGCTAACCGATGCTACTGAACCAGTAAGGTTCGCCTTCAGTTCTAACCCTCAATAATATAGCGTCATGAATAAACTAAAATATTATATATATCTTTTCGGAATCGCAGGTGGTTTATCTGTAACTTCCTGCTCTGATACGTGGCTCAATACCGAGTCGATGACAACCTCGACTACCGGGAATTTCTACAAAACCATAGCCGATGCTGAACGTGCACTGTATGGTTGTTATGCCGGATGGATTAATACCGTATCAAATATGGGGGCATTTTCCTATTATACAATGTCTCAGTTGATGTCCGATGAATGTTTGGGCGGTGGTGGTACAGCCGATGCTTTCGATGTTCAGACTGTCAATCAGTTTGATATCACCCAATCTCCTTCCGATGTAAACCTGTCAAATCAACTTTGGATAAACTATTATGCCGGAGTGTATCGCTGCAATGAGTTGATATCAAAAGAAGGTCAGATTGACTGGAAAGATAATTCGGCCATCAGAGGAACATATATGGGTGAATGTCGTGCATTACGCGCTATTCTCTATTTTGATATGATTCGACTGTGGGGACATATTCCGTTAGTTACCGTCCCAACCAGCGAAAACCTGCCGCAATCAGATCCTGATGATGTCTATAATCTGATTGTTGAAGATTTGCAATATGCCATAAATAATATTCCTGCCGATGCATACCCAAAAGCGAATGCGTCGAGCAATGAAGGACATATCACTAAATATGCAGCACAAGGTATTCTTGCCCGCGTATATCTGTATTACACTGGTTATTATGGTAAAGAACTGTCGGGAGTCACAAAAGAATCCGTATTAAATGGACTCGAAGAGGTGATTTCATCGAATGAATATGCATTGGTTTCTGAATTTAAAAACCTATGGCTACCTGCTTCATCGGTTTCAGAAGATAATGCCTATGCCTGGAATCCGGTGCTGACCACTTTTGCCGGTCGCGCGAACAGCGAGATCGTTTTATCACAAATGTTCAATTATACTCAAAACTGGAACGAACTAAAAAATGGGAATCGCTGGATTGTATATATAGGTATGCGAAATATCAACTCTTATGGAAATGGCTGGGGACAATGTACGGTACGTCCTGCTATGTGGGATATTTTTGAAGATGGCGATACCAGGCAGTGGGCCTCGATTATCAATATGGATAAAGAGGGAATAAGTGCACTCTCTGATTTTGAGAACTATGTAAAAGATCAGCGCGAGTATACCGGATATACCATTAAGAAATATACACCAATGTGCTATTACGATGGAACAACAGCGGTGTTTGGGCTTGGTGAGGGGAATATGCAAATCTCACAATATCAGAATTATGACTATATGCGCTATGCTGATATTTTACTGATGGCAGCAGAGTTGGGAAGTTCAAGTGCCAGCAAATATCTGAATGATGTTCGTCGAAGAGCTTATACGAGCGATGGTATAGTTTCGCCAAAATTCACGCAGATAGAGCCTACAAAAGATAATATAATGAATGAACGCCGTCTGGAATTTGCTTTCGAAGGCATGCGTTATTGGGATTTGTTGCGTCAGGGAGTGACCTATGCAGCTTCACAAATTAGTGTAAATGATTTGTCTGTTCAGAATGGAGGTGCCAGTTCAACAGTAACGATCAGTGCACAAAACATCATTAATAAGCAAGGTTTGATGCAAATACCGCAAGACCAGATCAACCTTTCGGGGAATGTCTTGAAACAGAATGCAGGCTGGTAACCTGATGATAGCTTTCTGATTTATTGACAAGCGCTGATCAGCTTGCTGTCAAGCGCTGTCTGGCAGGCTGTTAAGCGCTTCCTGATAATGTGTTGAATGCGGGTTTTGTATCTGTCAGTAAATCAGTTTGTTATACTCTTTGTGTTTATGCCTTTTACTCCATGCTTTAAGTAAAGTTACTAAAAGTATGGAGTAACTTTATTAAAAGTATTGCGTAAAGTTACTAAAAGTATGATCTGTTTTGAGATATTACTATATCTAAAAGAATAATGGCATATTGACTTAAACAGAAACAATTGTGCATTGAAATAAATTAACAGATTTGTGTTTAAACAAAAGCCCCGAAAGTCTGATAAAACTTTCGGGGCTTATATCATGAATTATAAATTAATTTCTAATATCAAAAACAAAATCACTGGCAGTGTATTTATATCTTTTTGCTTTGATTGGACATCGAGCTTAACTATTGCATAATATTTCACCCCAGAGATATTTTTCCTCCACTCACACTTTCATATACCCTCTTTACAATGTTAATATATTTTTTACTAATACTATAACATTGTTCACTAAACCCTAATTATATTAAAAAATATTAGACCCGAAATATTTATAAGTAAAATAGGTGTTACATATATCTCAGTTTCCTATGCCAGTTTATAAGGCGAAAGATTACTGCATAGTTAACTTATGGATATTTAAATAACAACCTTATAATAATTTTACTTAATTAACATGCGAAGAATGTCTAACCAAGCGAAAATAATGCGCATTGTGATGCTCATGCTACTTGTGTCACTTTCGTTTAACTTGTCAGCGCAGACTATTACCGTAACAGGTAATGTCACAGATTCGACGGGTGAGCCTGTGATTGGAGCCTCGGTCATTGAAAAGGGAAATACAACAAACGGTGCTGTAACCAATCTTGATGGCGACTACTCTCTGAAGGTTCCTGCTAATGCTACTCTTGTTTTCTCATACATTGGGATGAAAACTGTAGAAGAACCTGTGAAAGGGCAGACGACTGTGAATGTAACTATGGCCGAAGACTCTGAAGTCCTGGATGATGTAGTAGTAATTGGTTATGCCACTGTAGCTAAACGAGACCTCACCGGTTCTGTGGCTTCAGTTAGTGCAAAACAACTTGAAGCTATTCCTGTATCAAGTGCTTCTGAAGCCCTGACAGGTAAACTTGCCGGTGTATCTATCACAACCACAGAAGGTTCGCCAGATGCTGACGTGAAGATTCGCGTTCGTGGTGGTGGCTCTCTGTCTCAGGATAATTCTCCTCTGTACATTGTAGATGGTTTTCCGGTAAATAGTATTAGTGACATCGCACCTACTGATATTCAGTCCATTGATGTGTTGAAGGATGCTTCATCAACTGCGATCTATGGTGCCCGTGGTGCGAACGGTGTAATCATTATCACAACAAAATCCGGTAAAGAGGGCAAGGTTCAGGTAAACTTAGGTGCCTCTTTTGGGTGGAGAAAAGTTGCGAAGCTGACCAAAACGATGGATCCATACAATTATGCTTTCTATCAGTATGAACAAGGTGCAGTTGGTTATGGAGAATTCACAGATCTTGATATCTGGAAATCACGTAAAGGAGAAGAATTCCAAAAGGATATTTTTGGCAGAACTGGTGCACAGCAACAATACAACATTAGTATAAGTGGTGGTACTAAAGAGACTAAGTTCTCTGTCTCTTACGCCAGAAACGACGAGAAAAGTATCATGCGTCATTCTGGTTTTTCCAAGGATAACATCAATGCCAAGATTAATACGGATATCAACAAGTGGATTAAGATAGACTTTAACGCTCGTTTGACGAATACACGTATTGATGGTCTTGCCGGAGGTGCTGATAGTAACGAATCGAATGCAACAAATTCAATCGTGGCTAATGCAGTTCGCTTCCGTCCTGTTGATCCTATAACTGTATCATTAGAAGATGATGATGAATCTAATTCAACTCGTCAGTATAATCCTCTTGAGCGTCTTAATGCAACCTATAAGAGACGTAAGGACTTTAAGCAAAACTACAACATTGGTCTGGACTGGAGACCATTCAAAGGTTTTAAGATCCGTACTGAATTTGGATATGGCTTCCGACGTCTTGATACAGATCAGGTTTGGGAAAAAGAAGCTGTACAGAATTCAAATCTTGGGGATAATGGTATGCCTCAGGCCGTGTTGGTTCGTTTAAAAAACAACAACTGGAGAAACGCTACTACAATAAGCTATAATACTACTTTCTTTAATAAACGTGACCGGTTCGACGCGATGATTGGGGAAGAAGTTTCTAACTCACAGGATATTGAGCATATAATGACTGCGACAGCATTCCCCGTATCAATGACTGTAAAAGAAGTTCTTGCCAATATGGGTGCTGCCGGCAATACACATCCTACTCAAAGTACCATTGGTATTAAAGATAATATGGTCTCATTTTTCGGTCGTGTAAACTATACATTGATGGATCGCTATCTTTTCACTGCTACGATGCGTGCCGATGGTTCTTCTAAATTTTCTCACAATAATCGTTGGGGATACTTCCCGTCAGCAGCATTTGCATGGCGAATGAGTGAAGAAAAGTTTATGGCCAATACTCACAACTGGTTATCAAGCTTAAAGTTTCGTATATCATTCGGTATGGCCGGTAACAACCGTATCCCTGCCGGTTTGATGTATACCACTTATTCAATGGCTGCAGCTTCATCTAAAGGTCCATACTTTGGTGAAATCTTCAGTCCGATGCTGGAACACCAGACTACACTTCCTAATCCAAAATTAAAATGGGAAACTACAATCACCCGTAATATTGGTTTCGATTTCGGATTATGGAACAATCGTCTCTCAGGTAACATTGATGCATATTGGAATACAACAAGCGATCTGTTGATGCGCACTGAAATTCCGGGACACACAGGTTACACTTATCAATATCAGAACTATGGTAAAACATCTAATAAAGGTGTTGAATTGCAATTGAGCGCCAACTTGATTTCGAATAAAAATTTCAATCTGGACTTTAATATGAACATTGCATACAACAAAAACCGTATAGATGATATAAATACCAACAATCCATGGCAAAGCTCCAATTGGGCGGGTTCTACGATTGCTAAGTATGAAGATTTCCGTGTAGTAAAAGGTGGTAGCCTTGGTGAAGTTTGGGGGTACAAAGGTAATGGCTTTTATACAGTCTATGATGAAGCAAATAATCCTAATGGTGAACTAATCTGGAATGGATCCAGCTGGGGACTCAGAGATGGTTTGGCTGATAAATCTCCGACTATCACGGGTGGACAATATTATCCGGGAGGTTTGAAGTTCAAGGTAGATGCAAATGGTGATCCGATAAAGCAAAAGTTAGGTAATACTGTTGCACCTGTTAATGGTGGTTTTGGTTTCTCGGGTGCATGGAACAATTTCGATTTCACTGTCTTCTTTAACTATTCAATAGGGCATAAGCTTGTTAATGGTACTAAGTTGGCAACTGCTTTCCGTGTTGGCTCTGCATTGGGTTATAATCTGAATTCAGATTTCAATGTTGACAATCGCTATACATGGATAGATCCTTCAACCGGTTTGAATCTTGGTCGCCCGACAAGCACTGTTATCAATGCATATGGTGGTATCGAGAACATAATTGTCCGCCTGAATGAAATGAACGCCAATGCAAAAATCTACAATCCGGTAGGTGTAACTACCATGCAGCTATTTGATTATGCAGTAGAAGATGCGTCATTCTTACGCCTTAACAATGTTTCTATAGGCTATACTTTACCAAAATATCTTGTCCGTAAAGCCTGGTTGGAAAATGTGCGTGTATATGTTACCGGTTACAATCTGCTTACGTTTACTAAATACTCCGGGGCAGACCCTGAAGTAGATACATCGAGTAAGAAGAATGCAATGACTCCCGGGGTGGATTATGCTGCCTATCCAAAGAGCCGGACATTCGTAGTGGGTATCAATGTTTCATTTTAATTTAAAAGGGATTATCACATGAAAAATATATTAAACAAATTCTTAATAGGAGCCGTTAGCATCGGTGTGATGAGCTCTTGCAGTGACTTTCTGGATCAAACTTCTCCTTCTGATCTGCCGGTAGAAGATGTTTTCAATTCATTAGACTATGCTAATAATGTATTGAACAAAGCATACGGTGAGTTGACTGTTGATCAGTCTTATGGTCAATATTTTGGTATCATCTGGAATACAAATTCCGACTACGAATTAATAGATGGTTTGGGTGCTACTGCCGAAGATACGTCAAGTGATCGTGGTAATATGAATTACAATCAAAACCCGGGTTGGGCAAATCTGGCTCGTGCATGGGATAAGATGTATAGCATCATCGAATATACAAATCAGATTATAACCGGTCTTAATAATGGTAAGCTACTGACTGACGAAAGTACAAGTGTCAGGACTGAGGCTTTGAAAATTAAAGCTGAGGCTCAAACAATTCGTGCAATGGTTTATCTTGATTTGATTCGCAACTTTGGTGATATTCCAATGAAGACAGAACCTTCAAAAACAGATTTAAGTGATGCTTATCTTGGTAAAGCAGATCGTGATGAGATTTTAGATTTTCTGATTACCGATCTGGAAGAAGCTATAACTAATCTGCCTTATGCCGGAGCGGTAACTACTGAGCATATCACACGCGGTTACGCTCAGGCCCTTTTGGCTAATATTGCTTTGACAAGAGCTGGTTGGGCTATCCGTGAGAAATCAAAGACTGGTTATGAAACTGCAACAATCAGCGATGCGCAATATCCAACTCAACGCCCGGCACAGGAAGAACGTACAGCGCTTTACAATAAAGCTCTTACTCATCTTTCTGATTTGATTACCTCTAATATTCATCAGCTTAACCCTTCTATATCTAACTATTGGTTGTTAGTGAATCAGTTACAACTTGACGTGACTTACAAAGAAAACCTTTTTGAAATTCCTATGGGCCTTGGTATTTCCGGGGAGCTCGGTTATTCAATTGGTGTACGTATCAGTGGGTCATCAACTCAATATGGTACTAAGGGTAATTCATCAGGTAAAATTAAAGTGGTAGCACCTTATTTCTGGTCGTTCAACAAATATGATCTTCGCCGTGATTTGACATGTGCACCTTATAATCTGAAAGATTCTGAAGGCATTATTATAGAGGAGTTTGATGGAAATAAACCATTTGAAATTTATGTAGCAAAATGGGATATTCGTAAAATGACCGAAGAGTGGCGTGCAATGGCCATTGCTACAGGAAATGCGAAATGGTTTACTGGTATCAATGTCACAAAAATCCGTTACTCATACGTTCTGTTGATGTATGCCGAAGTAATGAACGAACTTTATGGAGGTCCTGATGTTAATGGCCCTGCCGGATTAACAGCTCGTCAGGCTTTGGAAAAAGTTCATACTCGTGCATTCTCTGCAGAAAATCAGGCTGTTGCTAAATCATACATAGAAAATCTTCCTGCAGACAAAGAATCATTCTTTAATGCTATTGTTGAAGAAAATGCATGGGAGCTTGCTGGTGAAGGTTATCGTAAATATGACCTGATACGCTGGAATTTGCTTGGTGAGAGAATTCAAAAGATGAAAGATGACTATATTGCTCAGATAAGTGAATATCCGATTAAATTGTATTTCAAGTACAAAGAAGATAATTCAACCATTGACATGACGTCAGTCCAATGGTATGCTACTGCTGAAGAACAGGCAGATCTTGCTTCAGCGCCTGCGTCTGAAGGTTGGATAAGCAAAACTTTCTGGGGTGATGAATCAAGAACTCAGAATAAGACGAACTTGAATGATAAATTACCGAGTATCAGTGCAGGTTTGAATACAACTGTTATTAACAGATATGTAATGCCTATCGCATCGACTACTATTTCTGCTTCGAATGGTTCATTGAATAACTCATATGGATTTAGCAACTAATCTAAACTTAAGGCATTATGATACATATGAATTCAAAGATAAGTAAATTATATATGTTAGGAGTCATGGTGCTTCTAACATTTACAGCACTCGTTTCTTGCGAGGATGCAAACAACTGGAAAACTGATAGCGCCTATAATCGGTTATTTATGCCAAGTAGTCTGTCTATTTCTGCGGGAGTAACTGAGGCTGAGCTGAGTTGGAAATCAACTCCGGGAACTCAATATTATATTATAGAAATTAGTACCGACTCACTTTACGGTTTAAAAAGTGATTATAGTGCTAACTCACGAATTCTTGGTGAAGATGGCTCTATTAAAAGCTCTCCATATCTGATAGAGGATTTGAATAATAGTACTAAATACTTTGTCCGCCTAAAAGGATGTGCAGATGATACACCAAGTTCAAACTGGGCATATCTTCCGAATATCTCTTTCGAGACAAAGAGTGAAAATATTCTTAATCCAATAACTGACGCCAATAAGGGTAAAGACTATGTTACCTTATCCTGGAAACCAGGTCTTGCTGTGACTCATGTTACTTCAGAAGAAAGTATAGGAACCACAGAAAGTGGTGCACCTCTTTATGCAGAACCAGTTGTAATAGAACTCACTGCGGAAGATATTGCAAATGGTACTATTACTATCACTGATCTGAAAGAATCAACCGCATATTTGATGTCCATTTATAATAATACAACTCTTCGTGGTTCTCAATTGGTAATGACAGATATTGGTATCCCGGATGCTGAGTATACCGTGACATTAGGACCGGGTGAAACATTAACTCAGAATTTGATTGACTCATGGGTAGACAAAAAGAATGTGTTAGTAATCTTTACAGCAGGTGAAACCTATGATATTGTCGGTAATGAAGCTGCGGATGGAACTTTATCTACTCTGAATATTCCTACAGATATGTCTATTACTCTGTACGCTGAAGAGGGTGGTGATAAACCTGTATTGAATGTCATGAAGGATATTGTTTTCAAAGGAACACATCAGTTCTTCAGAGCCTACAACCTTTCATTCAACGATTCTAATTCAGGTTATGTTATAAACCAGGAATCTGCGATGTATGTCACTGAATTCATGTTCTCTGGTTGTGAATTCAATGGCTTCACCAATAGTATTATACGTTTCAAAGGCAGTGCTGCTAAAACTGTAGGTAATATTAAGTTTGACAGATGTTCGTTCAATAACATTTGTACAACAAGTTATGCATTGGTTCACTTGAATTCTAATGCATATACTGCCAGCAATATTGAGCTGAACGACTGTACTCTGAATGGAGTAGGCAATGATGTGCTGCGCTTGACTAATGCGTCGGTTACCACTGTAGCCTTTAACTATTGTACTTTATATAATGCAATAGGCTCCGGACGCTATCTTGTTGATGCAGGTGCATCTAACTCAGGTCCTGCTATAACCATTAGCAATACATTGTTTGGAAAATCCACTAACGCTAAAGGTTATCGTGGTTATGCACCTACTGTGAATAACTCGTACGTTCTTACAGACGGTGTATTTGCCAGCAATAACATCAAAGGCCTTATCACTTACGATGCTGATTCAGATGCAGTATTTACTGATCCTGCAAATGGTGACTTTACCATCAAAGATCCTGATTTCCCGGCTAATGTAGGTGCTACTCGCTGGTATCCACAATAATATCTAACCATATAAAACAAAAAAGAGTCTGTAAACCATTTGATTTACAGACTCTTTTGT
>CAMTOS010000119.1 GCA_947074195.1 uncultured Bacteroides sp. | reverse complement strand
AGCACGCTGCGTCAATACTTGATACAGTTATGGTATGTATCTTCATGCGGATTTTCGGGCGAATTCGATTCGCTCCTATATCTTGTATGCATAAACTAAATATCACAAATGCAGAGGATAAAATGAGGAGGGTTTATTCTTCGCCAGTACCGTCTATCAGAGTAATGACTGCACTTAACAGCGCTTCGTTAGGGTCGCCAAAAGGCAGGAATTTAGCGAGGTTGCTGGTTTCACTCACCGTTTTGTTTGGCGCAAATGTGCCATTTTCACCTGTCTCACCTTCGCTATTGGCCACACTGCATACTACAGGATTTACGGCCCATGGGAATTGAGGACTTATAAAGCGTTCGGTTGCGAAGCCGCGACAAGCTACTGAGCTACCTACTAAACCCCAGCATCTGAGCGGAGCAAAACAGTTGAGCAATGTACCGGCTATAGCAGGTGACGTCGAACTGCTTGAAATCACAAAGCCCTGGGTAATGTTAAGATTGCTTCCTGTACCAAGAACGTCAGTATTGTATCTAATCGGGCCATCGCGATATGAAAGTAAATCATTGTAGGTCAGGTCAGCGTAAATGCCGTTTGAATGTACTGCATATGCAGGTGCAAGAATTGATGCCAGGAGTGGAGTACTTTCGAACTGGCCACCTGTATTATATCTTAAATCGAGCACAAAATGACTGATATTCTCTTTTGCAAAATAGTTAGATACCTCTTTCAATTCAGTTGCATATTTCTCAGGATTTGCATAGGTACCATCTTCAAATCGACTATACACCATGTAACCCAGTTTGATACCAGCTTCTGTAGTTAATACTGTATAATAATGAATAGGATTATTTTCTACTGAACGAATAGCCGCCATCCAGGTCTCTCCGGTTTCCACCACCTTTGCTACGGTCGATGTACCACCATCTTCATCCTCGACGGTTTCCATTTCATACTTGCCGATAGTCAGATCCATTGCATCTCCCGAATCCAGCAACTCCGCCTGATTTGTTCTCAGAATCACTTCACCATCCACTTTCATAATCCAGTCACCACGTTTTAATCCCGCATCCGAAGCAGGTGAATCGGGCAACACATAACTCACTAATGCATAATAAGCCGTATCATTATCAAGCGCCTTTTGAATGATGTAATTATAGCCGTATGTTGGTTCAGGCACAATCTGTACCGTATCCACATACGAATACAGGTTATCCTGGGCACGATAAAGCAATGATTGCAGAAAAGTAGAAGGAGCACTGAAGTAATTCAGATATTTACTTTGCGGAATCTCCTGATACCACAAATAGTTTTTTCGCATTATACTGTCTATCCATTCATCCTGAGCCGTTTCCGCTGCATATTCAGGCCAGCGGTCTTCACCACACGACGATAAGTTCAGAATCAGTGTAATAAAAAAAAACGGGATAAATAATAATCTACTTCTCTTCATATTTTTATAAGCTATTTCGTGACACAAAAATAGCAAAATGTTCGTTTATCTCTCCTATAAAGCCGATTAAAAAAGCTTGTCAGCCATGCCGGAATAGCTTAAATGCAATATTCGGCAATATCAATGATACCTGCACGCATCGCATATTTCGTAGCCTCATGCACATTATTCACCCCGATTTTGCGAAAGATGTTTTTCCGGTGACTGTTTATGGTATGAAAACTCAGATTCCTTTCAATCGCAATCTCTTTCGTTGTTTTCCCCAATGAAATCTCCTTCAATACTGCTTTTTCCGATGGAGTCAGGGCATATTCCTCAATTACAGGGGAATGTGTACTTTCTTTAAACAACAGGCTGCCTGCTTGCTGACAGATATATCTTTTCCTTTGCGATAAATAGAGTAAAGCCGTCTGAATCTCTTCTTTCGGACTATCTTTCATTAATACTCCAAAACCATGATTCAAAACACGATGAATAAAATCCGGACTCAATTCATCCGAGAAAAGCAACCATTCCACACCACCGAAACGATCTTTCAGAATAAAAAGCTCGTCCATACTCTCAATATCGAACAGCGTGTAATCCAAAATAACCACTGCTGCGGTATAGCGTTGCAATAATGCTACCAGCCCCTTTTTCGATTTCACTTCATGCACTTTATCCTCTTTAGATACATTCAGTAAAGCCATCAGTCCTATGCGGGTAATATCCTGATTATCGGCAAGAATATAAATCACATCATCTTTCATTTGTTTACAGTATTCAGATAACAGAATAAGGCAAAGATAAATCATAAAAGCAAAACGCAACCTTTATGACAATTATATTCACGCAAAAAGTGGCATTAAGCCAAAGCTAAATGCCACTTTCCGTATTTTTTATGTTAAGGTTCGATTACCATGTACGACCCTTGAATACGTCAGACTGATCAAGTGGTACAAGATTACCGCTCAATGTCATAGTATTTGAGTTGAAGTTAGGATTTACCTGCACCTGTGCATTGTTACCGCCGTTAGTCAGCGAAATAAATACCTGTGCAGAGATACCGATGCCCTGAATGCTGTATGAGCAGTTTACATTTCCACGCTTATCAGTATTCATTGTCATATCAGAAACTGTACCGTCTACAGTAATACCACCAATACCGTTAGGACCAGGATAAGGAGTATTAAATGCAATCTGAACAGTACCTTTATCACCATTTACCATCACAAAGTTAGTGTTCGAAGTCACGAAGCAACTTTGTCCGTTACGGAAAATCACCTGATTAGCTTCCAGTACAAATTGCTTGTTCTTCAATGCCTGTACAGCTTGTTGGTATTCCACCATGCCTTCAGCTTGTTCAGCAGCTCTTGCTCTTGCTCTGTCAGCTTCTCTTTCAGCCTTGCGGTCTTGTGCGTACAACATACTTGATGCACTTACAAATACTAATACTACTAATGCAATAAACTTCTTCATAATCTTTTAATATTAAGTTTTTTATAAAATGTTGTTCGAATCTATACACAAAACAACACATGCTTAATAATGTTCACTTAATTCTGCGAATTTTATATCCGATTGCGGCAACTATTATGCTCATTACCGGACTGATAAGATTAAAGAAGCAATAAGGCAGATAAGTCAGCGTAGCCACGTTCAAAATCGTGGCCTGAGTCATACCGCAGGTATTCCAAGGAATCAGCACCGAAGTCACCGTCACCGAGTCTTCTGTTGTTCTACTCAGCAGGCAGCTTTCGTACCCCTCTTTTTTATAGATATCCGAGAACATATTCCCGGTCAGGATAATACTAATATACTGGTCGGCCGTAATCAGATTCAGACTAATACCCGTCAATACTGTCGACGTAACCAATGAAACTGTGCGCTTAATGGCACGCACAAAAATAGATGTCAGACTACCAATCATACCGCTTGCCGTCATCGCTCCGCCAAAGCACATCGCGCAGATAATCAGCCAAATCGTATTCAGCATTCCAGCCATACCACGTGTGGCGATCAGTTCGTTTACCGATGCATTTCCCGTTTCCAGACTCGTGCCTCCGTAGAACGTCATCATCAATCCCTTGTAAAGACTCTGTGTGCCAGTCGTCACCTCACTTGAAATTTCGTGAAGCAGTTCAGGCTGGAAAATCAGCGCACAAATCCCTGCTGATGCAGCCGATACAAAAAGTGTTACCAGCGACGGCATCTTCCGGGCAATCATTACTCCGGTAATTATAGGTACAATAAGCAACCAGGGCGTAATATTAAACTTTTCGGCCAGCATCGCATTAAACTCCGCGATGGAAGATGTATCACCTATAGGATGTGTAATTCCGTAAACCACGAAAATAATCAGTGCAATGATAATAGAAGGCACTGTAGTAATCATCATATATCTGATATGCTTAAACAGCGGTGTTTCCGTCACCGAAGCCGCCAGTACTGTAGTATCAGAAAGCGGCGATACTTTATCGCCAAAATATGCCCCCGAAATAATGGCCCCGGCAATCCAGCCTTCCGAAAAACCCTGCGCGCGACCAATACCCATCAGCGCAATACCGATTGTTGCGATGGTCGTCCACGAACTCCCCGTCATAATCGACACCAGCGCACAGATAATACAGGTCGATGCCAGAAAATAACTCGGGTGAATCACCTTCATCCCATAGAAAATCAGCGTCGGCACTACACCACTCACCATCCATGCCCCGCTTAAGGCCCCGATAATGAGCAAGATCAGAATCGCCTGCGTCACACCGGTAATATTATTGATGATGGCAAATTCAAAATCCTTCCATTCAATCTTATAAAATATCATTCCGATGAAAATACATACAGCCGAAGCGATCAGCAACGATACCTGGCTGGCTCCGTCGAGCGCATCGGTACTAAAAGTGCGAATCGTCGCTACCAGTAGTGCGGTAAGCACCAGTACCGGAATCAATGATACTATAGGAGAGGGTATTCTTTTCATTATTAAAATGCGTTGTTTGTATACGTGTAAACAAAAATATTTAATTAATTGATTTGTATTTTATACCAAATCTGATAAAAAGCAATCCGCTGAGAATCAATGCTACCGAAAGTCCCGTATAGAAAATCGATATAAAACTGAGTGATAATAATCCGAAATGCCTGATGCTCACTCCAAGCAAAATCATGAAAACCATTACAATCCAGCCTTTTACATCGAAAAAAGAGAACGGACAATTCCTGTCAGTTTCTTTATTGCTTATTCGTTTAGTATGTTTCTTATAAAGCCGGCGAAAAATCAGAAGAAAGAAAAGTAGAAAAACCGAAGCCGATCCGCACAAGTGCAGCCACCCGGTTCCATGTTGTGTTTGCCAGGCCTTAATTCCGATAATCAGTATATTTATTCCTGCAATTATCCAGACTATTCCTGCCGTTAAAATCAGCATCTTTCTGCTTATTCCGTATTTCGCCATTTAATTGTCTCTTAATCAGCCTTTCATAAACCGACTGTTTGCCTTTGTTGTGTTTCAAAGAAAAACAGTCGAAATATTGTTAAAACAATAGATTAATGTAATGATATATGTTAATATAGTGTGCCTAATGATGCAACATCTATTAAAACGAAAGACAAAGATAGCCCAATTAAAATAAAAAAAGAGCTAAATGTTATTCCATTTTAGCTCTTTTGCCATTTGATAAGTTTAATATATAAATCATATCACTTTTTAATGCTCATCTTTCGGCTCGCGAATCTTATTTCCATGATTATCAAACCATAAGTCTTTGCCGTTAAAGATATCTACCTCATAGTAGCCTTTCACCGGATAGTAAGAAATTTCTTCCACATTGCTCAGTACATTTTTCTTTTTCAGATGATCAATGATTTTATCTGAAAGGAGTTTGGTAAGAATCACTACCGGAATCACCGAACTATTGGGTGCATCCACCTTCAGCCACTCCCCGTTAGGGCGTATGTCCAGTTCATAACCATTATCCAGTTTAACTTCATATTTATTTTCCTGAATTTCAAACTCGGCTTTTACAACCGCAGCCATCGGAAAATATGTAGAGATAAACGTCTGCACAGCCTCAGGAAGCGATTGCTGAGTTTCCGATACACTTACAACCGGCCCAATTTGAGCCATGGCGCTGTTGGTGCCGAATATTGTGCAAAATAACAGGCCAATGAATGATAAAAATACGTTTCTAAATTTCATAATTTTTTCTATTTAAAGATTGATAATTAATATAACACGCAATTCTTTTAATTGTTAAGTCACTATTCGTTATTTTCCGCCTTATAAATGTTAAAGCCTCTTATCTAGGCTAACACTTTCTGCCTCTTGTTGTTTTTATCTTGGAAATATAAAAATTGAATGATATGAAAACAATGTATTCAGATCGACTCGATGCTGAAGAACGCAAAGAATTATCGGATTCAGACTATGGGCTGCCCGATCTTCGCGAATTCCCAATGCCCGATGCTGCTCATGTACGTTCTGCTGAAGCCTATTTCAGGTATGCGCCTGAAGACAGAAAAGCAGAACTTGCCCGCAACATATTGCGGAAGGCTGAAGAATTTGGAGTTAATGTGCACAGTGAAATCATTCAATCATGGGCACAGCAATAAAATGATAAAGGGATGTATATACCAAACAGCATATACATCCCTTTTTTCTTTGCTTATTCATCTTTCATTTATTGTTCTCTTTTTCCTTATTCCTTTTTCTTTTCTTCAATATTCTTCCACGGTATAAACAATCCATCTCCTTCTGCGTTAAAATTTTGATAAATAAAACGATAAAAGATGAAAGTAGGATATTTTGTACCATGCTATATCGATGCACTTGCACCACAGGTAGCTATATCTACCTATAAATTATTGCAGCGATTCGATATAGATCTTCATTTCATAGAGCAAGCCGCCTGCTGCTCCTTGCCGCTTACCGATATGGGTTACACCAAGATGGCCTGCCGCCTCGAAGAAAACCTTGTCCCGCTACTTACCGGCTACGATGCCATTGTGGTTCCATCGGGAATCTGCACCGACCAGATACGCGATCACCTTACAGACGATGAAGATAAAAGCGATACTTTTAAAGTGCGCGAATCAGTCTACGATCTTGTTGAGTTTCTGCACGATGTACTCAAAGTACAAAGCCTTCCGTGGGCCAAATTCCCGCATAAAGTGGCGCTTCACAATGGCTGCCACTCTCTGCGCTATCTGCGTCATGCCCGCCCCACTGAGTTAATGGAGCCCGACTTTTCTAAAACTGAAGACCTGCTTAAGCTGGTTGAAGGGATAGAAATTGTCTACCCCGAGCGCAAAGACGAATGCTGCGGCTTTGGTGGCACTTTTGCCGTGTGGGACACCAGTTGTGCCGGACAAATGGGTATCGATAAAGTCAACGATTACATTCGTCAGGATGCACATATCGTAACCTCTGCCGACTATTCCTGCCTGCTGCATCAGCAAACCATTGCGCAGAAAAACGGAATAGACCTAAAAGCCTATTATATTGCAGAAATCTTAAATGGTGACGTACAATTATGAAACAGATAGATCAGGTAGCCAATGGCGCAAAATTCATAGCCGATGTGCCCCATCGCGAAAGTCACGACCGCTGTCTGTGGGCTGCACGCATGCGCCGTGATGCGGTGGCACAGCAAATACCCGAATGGGAAGAAATGAGAAACCTCGCTTCACGCATAAAAATGCACACTCTTTCGAACCTCGATTATTATCTCGAAGAGTTTGAAAAGAACGCCACCGCCAATGGCATACACGTGCATTGGGCAAAAGATGCCTCCGAGCATAACGAAATTGTATACGAAATATTCAAAGCTCACAATGTAAAGATCGTCACCAAAGGCAAATCCATGCTGATGGACGAATGTGGCATGCGCGAGTTCATGGGCGAGCGTGGCATACAAATCTTTGAAGCCGATCTGGGCGAACGCATTCAGCAGCTCAGCAATGAACGAGCCTCGCACATCGTGATGCCTGCCATTCATAAGCTGCGTGGTGATGTAGCCAAACTCTTTGCCGAACATATGGGCAGCGATCCCAATAATGACGACCCGCATTATCTTAATGGCGTAATGCGCAAAGATATGCGCCAGAACTATATTAAGGTAGATGCCGGGATGAGCGGTGCCAACCTTGCCATTGCCGAAACGGGTGGGATAGTGGTATGTACCAACGAAGGAAATGCCGATATCAGTGCCAATGTGCCTCCATTGTATGTGGCCAGTGTGGGTATCGAAAAGCTCATTCCGCGTGCCAGCGATGTACCTTTGTTTGTGCGCCTGCTTTCTCGCAGTGCACTCGGATTCCATGTTACCCAATATACTTCTCACTACCACGGTCCGCGTCAGGGACAAGAAATGCACATTGTCATTGTTGACAATGGTCGCACTGACCGCCTGGCAAAACCCGACTACTGGGAAGTACTGAAATGTATCCGCTGCTCGGCTTGTCTCAATACCTGTCCTGTGTTTCGCCGCACCGGAGGTCTAAGTTACGATGCCCCCTATATGGGCCCCATCGGTATCGTCCTCGAACCCAGTTACGACCTGCACCTCTATGCCCAGTTGCCATACTCGTGCACCCATTGCGGCTCGTGCGGCAATGTTTGTCCGGTACACGTCCCCATACCACAACTCGTCTTTATGTGGCGCAGTCTCATCGTAGAGCAAGGTGAAGATCTTATGTCTCACAGAGTGCAAATGGATATAGCCGAAAAAGTACTTCGTAGTGAATATCGTCTCAGCTGGGCCGAGAAGTTTGCATTGACCGCCCTCCGCCATGCTCCGAAAGGATTGCTTAACTCCCGTTTAAATCCATGGGCAGAAGATCATACCAATCCGGAGCCACCGCAGGAAACCTTCCGCCAGTATTATAAGAAAGAACAGAATGAATCAAAAAAATCATAACCATGGCAGACGAAACCATTTCATCAAGAGATATAATTCTCGATAAGATACGTCAGAGCAAACCACGCCTGATGCCCCTTCCCGACGTTCCGCTGTTTCCCTATCCGGGCGATCTGATCGAAGGATTCACTAACCATCTACTCGGTTTCGACGGCAAATGTCAGCAATTCGATAGCCGGGCCGCCGCCATCGACTGGCTCAATGCGCAGTTAGATCGTTCGAAAGTCATCTTCTCTTCCGTTCCCGAATATCAGGGTACCATCTCCCTGGCCGATCTTAAAGATCCACACGATGCCCACAACGTAGAAATCTGTATAGGCGAAGGAGTGCTTGGTGTAGCCGAGACTGGTTCGGTATGGGTCAATAATGCCACACTTGGATTGGCTGCCGCCGCATTGCTCTCCACCGATCTCTATCTTCTGCTTCCTAAAGAAGAGTTGAAAGACGGCTTGCACGAAGCATATGCCAGCCTCAATATACGCAGCCATCAATACGGCTCATTCTATACCGGACCATCGGCAACGGCAGACATTGAAGCCATACACGTTACCGGTGCTCAGGGCGAAATCAGTTTAACCGTTTTACTCTATGGAAGCTAATATCGATCAGAAAACGAATCAGATAAACCCCGACATTGTAGGTTTGTGGGGATTCTCGTTTGCCACCTTGCTCGACAACATCGCTTCGCTGGGTTTCTGGACCGAGCAAAGCATGATGATTGGTACCGCCATTTTTCTTGGCGGCATCGCTCAGTTTGTATGCGGCATGATGTGTTTCAGGCTAAAAGATGTTTTTGGTCTTGTGGCATTCACCTTCTTCGGCCTGTTCTGGATGGCGAACGGTACAGAAACATTTATGGTTAGTGTAGGATTAATCAAATCCTCTTCAGTACTCGCCACCGGCTGGTATCTTTGCTTGTGGACACTATTTTCATTGATGCTTACATTGGGTTGTCTTAAAAAGCCCAAAACCTTATTTTATACCCTTGTGTTCGTTACCCTGTTGTTATTCTTCAAGATGCTCGGTGTATGGTGTCACTCCAACGGCCTCATTATTGTGGGCTCCATCTGTGGCATTATCTGTGCAGTAATGGCCATTTATCTTGCTGTGGCCAGCTTCCTCAATCAACTATTGGGCGATAAAACCATCCCCGTAAAATAACCCTGTTTATCTGTGTTATCAGTAAGCGCTGTCCGGTTCGCCAGGCAGCGCTTACTGGCTTGTTGGCAAGCACTTGCCGGCAAGCTGATTAGCGCTTGCCAGTAAGCCATTTTAAAGAGATTTGTATAGTGTTGATAATTAAATGATTAGTTGATAGTAAAAAGTCCGAATTACTTAAACCTTT
>CAMTOS010000118.1 GCA_947074195.1 uncultured Bacteroides sp. | reverse complement strand
ATCGAAACGATGATGAATGCGCTGTCTCCTACTCCATTTATAGCTCCATGAAGCCGATGCCATGGTTCGTGAGAATTCCGGACGAAGCTGATAATTGTATTGCAAACCAAATTCGGTCGTAGCATGTATGCGGCGTTTAAAATCAGAATTCAATAACGGAAAAAGAAAGTTTGGAAAATTCAGGCTCGTTTCGACTCCGAGTTCTGTATAATTATTGCTATTATAATCGCCTTTCAAACCAGTGATAACTTCGTATGCACCACGAAAGCGAACCATAAACATTTCTGATCCTTTAAAAAGATTACGATGCCTGAAAGAGACAGACGCCGCTGCACCTAAATCACCTGCGGAATTTGTCCCTTCAATTTCGAAAGATACTGATTTATGTTTACTTTTAGTAAGCATAATGTAGGCATCGAGCATAGCACTATCGTTTCTTTCAGTCTCAAAGAATCGGATATTGTTATATTTTATAGCATTCAATCTACCCAGGTATCGATACATTTGCTGAACCCGACGCGCATTATAAAGATCACCATCATGAAATGTCAGATTATCGACCAGTGTATTGGGCCTTAAGTATAACTTATCCTTGTAATAAATCGGATATCCTTTATAGTTGACAGAATCTGTAACCTCGATATTGCTCAAAACTGATGACTCCAAAACATCGTAATCGGTAATAAATCCTACTTTATTGATGTGATATTGCCTATGTGGCTCAAGAGCACCAGTCGCGGTTTTAACCGGTAAAAGATGCATCGTCAAATCGATTAATCCTGTATTTTTAACTGTATCTGCAGTATAAACTATGTATTCTTTATTGAACTTATAATAACCATTGCGCAAAAGATAATCGGTAATTCGCTGTCTTTCGGCATCAAGCACATTGACATCAAAAATCATACCTTCTGCAAGCAGAGAATTTATAGAATCCATCTTTAGATAATCGGCAATTAATGAATCCTGTATATCTAAATTTAAAGATTGTACAGTATACGGATCACCTGCGGTAATATCGTATGACAACTTAAGCTTTTTCTTCTTTATATCGACTTTACTTTCAATTGCCGCACTCATATATCCCATATTCTGAACAGCCTTTAGCAACTCTTCTTCGGTGCGGAGAGCTTCATATTCATCATATAAAACAGGTGCATCGCCTATTTTCCTTAACGCACGGTTAATCCACTTTGTGGAATCTTTTCCCGAAAGACTATATACTGAAAGCTGAGTTTTGAACAAACTAAACCATTTGGCATTCGGAATCTGACGTAAATAAGGGGTAAGATTGGAAGGCTTTATGTTCTTATTATCTGTAGTAATTTTAACTTCATCCAATAAAAAAGAACCATCGGGGACATGTTTTGTGGTAGCACAAGATGCAAGAATCAGTGATATAAGTAAGTAAAATAATATATTTAATGGTGAATTCCTCATCTTTAATTTAAAAAAGCCAATAATAAGTAGACAAATATAAATACAAATTTCTGCATAAGAAAGTAAAAATATGAATTACTGATTTAAAGACAGAAATATGAATTTAGTCCATTAAAAATGAAAAACAGTTTCATGATGAATGAACTATGAATTATCTTTTTTAGCTTTGCAAAAAATGAATGACTGACAATGACACAACTCAGTAAAAATAGAATTAAATATATACGCTCGTTAGAGTTGAAAAAGCATCGCAATGCAGATGGTGTTTTTATAGCTGAAGGACCTAAGCTGATAGAGGATCTTTTAGGTAAATTTGATTGCACTTTTATTGCAGGAACCACTTCCTGGATAAAAGAACATCCGGGCATTAAAGCAGATGAAATTATCGAAGTTACACAAGACGAGCTATCACGAATCAGCTTGTTAAAAGCGCCACAGCAAGTATTGGGTATTTTTAAACAACCTGATTACTCCTTCTCAACTGATGTATTGAAAAATGAACTATGCATAGGACTGGATGATGTGCAAGATCCGGGTAATCTGGGCACAATTATCAGACTGGCTGACTGGTTTGGCATTGAAAACATCTTTTGCAGCCAAGGTACAGCAGATGCTTTTAATCCTAAAACAATTCAGGCCACGATGGGTGCAATTGCGCGGGTTAAAATACACTATACGCCACTAAAAGAATTGATAGGAAAAGCTGATAAGATAAATGTATATGGCACTTTTCTTGAAGGAGAAAATATCTATAACGAAAAGCTGGCCAATAATGGCCTGTTGATAATGGGAAATGAAGGGAAAGGTATAAGTAAAGAGCTGGAACAGCTTATTACGAAGAAATTATATATTCCAAATTATCCTATGGATAGAGGAACATCAGAATCGCTTAATGTAGCAGTGGCTACGGCAATTGCCTGCGCTGAGTTTCGCCGACAGGCTTCATGCTAATAAAATCAAAAGGGAAAAGATGAAACGCAATAGTTTTATCTTTTTCTTTTTTTAATTCAATCACTCCGGGAATCCACTCGACTGCCTCAGTTTCATCCTGCATAGGGAAATAGTTTATAACACAGTTATTATCGAGTTCGACAATATAATACTTCAGATAATCTCCATCGGTGGTAATCAGATAATGTGAGGCAAATCTTCTTTTCATAGTTATCGCGGAGTCTGTCTTATTTGTTGTCTCTGACTATTTCTTCTCTGTCTTTCGAGCTCTTTACGCTCAAGCTCTATATGATCTTCTACCTCTTTCATTTCAACTCTTTCAATCTGATCAGCACTTGAACGTGGTCTGTTCATATTCCCTGGAGTATTACGCAATACCTGTTGAGCTTCAGCAGGTACATTCAATTGCTGTACAGAAGTATCAGCAGAAAGAGAATCGATGATTGCAGATTGACGTTGAATGAGATTTAAACTATCGATATTTAAAGAATCAGAGCCTCTATAACGCATTAATGCAATGCTATCAATAAGCAATAAAGATTTTTCGGTTGAATTCGGATAGTAGATAAATCCACGTACTTCCTTAACATCGCTCAACGTATCGGTATACAAACGAATCGTATCATAACCGGTGCTGTAGACTTTCTTTGTAATACCAGTTACACTATCATTTGCATAAAGAATCTGCATAGAGATAGTAGCCATCAAAGCAGTATCAGGCAGACCATTCAGATACTCATACTGAGCCGTCCATTCGAAGATATCATTCTTTTTAAAGTTACTGTCAACAGGCAATACAAATGAATAATTCATGTAGACAGGAGTGTTATATAAACGAATGGCTTTTCTCCAGGCCCATACATCAACACTATCACCAGATAGTGATGTCATAGGCTTTTTATCACGCAATGCTATTAGACGGTCAATATCTGTCTGACGCGTTTTAGCCTTCGCGTTGATCTTCTCGTATATTTTACTTAATGTCTCAACATTACGGGTATACCAAACCATAGAAGAATCGAACTCAGCTTCTGTAACACCATATTTATCAAAGACAGCTTCAATATATAATGATTTCTTATAATTTTCATTATAAGGGACATTCTCGCCTAATGCTTTTGCTATATGATAATCGTATAATAAAATCTCCATTGTTGATTCGGGAATAACTTCAGAGGGTCGTTTGACCTTACATCCAACAACAATGAATAACGTGATTATAAGTAGTATAAGCGGTAAGCGAGAAATCAATTTCATTTGGATTCTTCGTTAGTTTTTTGGTGAGTATGAGAGAGATTATTCAAATATTTGCTGTAAAATATCAAAAGAGCAATGATACCACAGCTGATTGCTGCATCGGCAAAGTTGAATATCGGACTAAAAAATATAAAATGATCGCCACCTACAAAAGGCATCCATTGAGGCCAGTTGGTTTCGATGATAGGGAAATAAAACATATCGACAACTTTCCCGTGAAACCAAGTGCCATACCCATGTCCGAAAGGTACGAAACGGGCAATTGATGTATTTGTACTTGCTGTAAAGATCTCACCGTAAAAAATACAATCGAGAACATTACCCAGAGCACCGGCAAAAATTAAAGCAAAACAAGCAATATAGCCGGTTTTAAGTTTATTCTTAACAATTCTGTAAATATACCAGCCAAGTATGATAACTGCGATAATACGAAAAGTTGAAAGGAATATTTTTCCAAACAATTCCATTCCGAAGGCCATACCGGGGTTTTCTGTAAAAAAGATGTAAAACCAATCAGTTACTCTGATACTTTCGTGCCAGTACATATGAGTTTTAACCCAAATCTTTAAAACCTGATCGATAATTAAAACCGAAAAAATTATTAAAAGCGTAATTCTGCCTTTTGTTAGTATAGTCTTCATTCTAAAATATTATACAAAAACAGGTTATAAAATGACGTCCCGTATTTTATCATATCAAATAAATAAAATAGAGAGAAAGTCAGTTTATAACCTGTTATGAAAATTTATTTCTTACCATTATTTTTTGCCTCAATACTCAAAGTAGCATGAGGAACGGCACGTAAACGTTCAGCAGGAATAAGTTTACCTGTTTCACGGCAAATGCCATATGTCTTATTTTCAATGCGCACCAAGGCCGCCTGCAATCCTTGAATAAACTTCAATTGACGCTGCGCCAAACGTGTAGTTTCTTCTTTCGACAAAGTATTGGCACCTTCTTCCAGAACTTTATAAGTTGGTGATGTATCATCAGTATCATTTCCATCAAGTCCCATCAAACTTAATTTAAGCTGTTCATAGTCGCGTTGTGCCAGTTCTAATTTACCTCTGATGATAGTACGAAATTCGTCTAGTTCTACATCAGAATATCTAGTTTTTTCTGCCATAATTTTATTTGTTAAAAGGTTAAATAAGTATATGTTATATTAGATTTTAATTGTCCGAAATATGCATTCTGGTTAAGAAAAGATCATTTATGAATGCATATTCCTTTTCAACAATAATATAGTTCAATTTTAAACTTTCTCAACATCGATGTACAGGTTAAAATCATCGAAGTTCAGTTCTGTTCCATTGTTTATAGCATCACTTAGAGATAAAGACTCTGCAAGGACCTGGCTGCAAATATAATTATTAAATTGAGTTACCGCAGTATCAGTCAGCGTATTTTTAGATAATACAATTCGTATTTTATCAGTTATTTCAAAACCTTTCGATTTTCTTATATTCTGAATACGATTAACCAATTCGCGAGCCAAACCTTCCTGACGAAGTTCTTCTGTAATTGTGACTTCAAGAGCTACAGTCAGTTTACCATCATTGGTTACTAACCAGCCTGGAATGTCCTCACTAATGATTTCAACATCAGCCAGTTCTATATCAGCAGGTGCTCCATCAAGAGTCAGTGTATATTTACCATTACGTTCAAGTTCATTAATAGCATCCTGTGACATTTCTGCTACCAAAGCAGCAACATTCTTCATCTGCTTGCCAAATTTAGGGCCAAGTTTTTTGAAATCACATTTTACTTTCTTCACCAAAACACCGGCATCTGATTCAACAAACTTGATCTCTTTCACATTAACCTCGTTCATGATCAGAGATTTAACAGCTTCGATATGTGCTTTCTGCTCAGATGTCATTACAGGAATCATGATTGATTGCAATGGCTGACGCACTTTGATATTCACTTTACGACGAAGTGCTAATACCATAGATGTGATATCCTGTGCCATTTGCATTTGAGCTTCAAGTTCCTTATTGATTACAGATTCATCAACAACAGGGAAAGTTGCAAGGTGAACCGATGAAACCTTATCTCTTCCCGTAACGGCAATCAAATCGTGATATAACTTATCTGCATAGAATGGAGCAATAGGCGCCATAAGCAGTGCTACTTTTTCCAGACAAGTATAAAGTGTCTGATAAGCAGAAAGTTTATCTTGAGTAAACTCACCACCCCAGAAACGTTTACGATTCAAACGAACAAACCAGTTTGATAAATTATCATTCACAAAGTCAGAGATTAAACGACCGGCTTTAGTAGGTTCATACTCGTTATAACAAGTATCAACTTCCTTAATCAGCGTATTCAAAACAGAAAGAATCCAGCGGTCAATCTCAGGACGCTCACTTATTGGAATCTCAGCTTCTTTATAAGAGAATCCATCTACATTTGCATAAAGTGCAAAGAATGAATAGGTATTATATAATGTACCAAAGAATTTACGACGAACTTCTTCAATACCTTCTAAATCGAATTTCAAATTATCCCATGGCGATGAGTTAGTAATCATATACCAACGCAAAGGATCTGAACCATATTTATCGATAGTCGAGAACGGATCTACAGCATTACCCAAACGTTTAGACATCTTATTGCCATTTTTGTCGAGTACTAAACCATTAGATATAACAGTTTTGTATGATACGCTATCAAAAATCATTGTAGCAATGGCATGAAGAGTAAAGAACCATCCACGAGTCTGATCTACACCTTCAGCAATAAAATCGGCAGGAAATACTTTATGAGAATCAAGTAATTCTTTATTCTCGAAAGGATAATGAATCTGCGCATAAGGCATAGCACCTGAATCGAACCAAACATCGATAAGGTCCATTTCGCGCTTCATCGGTTTACCATCTTTCGATACAAGAATGATATCATCTACATACGGACGATGAAGATCAATCTTATCATAATTCTCTTGAGAATAAGCTCCCGGAACAAAGCCCTTATCTTTATAAGGATTCGACTCCATTAAACCAGCGGCAACTGATTTCTCGATTTCATTATAAAGTTCTTCTACAGATTCAATACAGATCTCATCTGTATTATCTTCTGTACGCCATATTGGAAGTGGCGTACCCCAATATCTTGAACGGCTTAGATTCCAGTCATTCAGATTTTCGAGCCATTTACCAAATCGACCTGTACCAGTTGATTCAGGTTTCCAGTTGATGGTCTTATTCAGCTCAATCATACGCTCTTTACAAGCAGTTGAACGAATAAACCAGCTATCCAGAGGATAATATAATACCGGTTTATCTGTACGCCAGCAATGAGGATAATTATGAGTATGTTTTTCGATTTTAAAAGCAAGATTTGATGTTTTAAGCATCATACAAATAGCCACATCCAAAGTTTCGTCTTTTTCAGTCAACTCAGGATCGTAGGCATTTTTCACAAATTTACCTTCAAAATCTTTATATAATTCATTATTTACAGATTCAGAAACGAATGCATCATCCAGTTCATTCATTAAATAGAATTTACCTGAAAGATCAACCATTGGACGGAGTTCACCTTTTTTATTGATCAATTGCAAAGGAGGAACACCGGCAGCTTTAGCAACCTGGGCATCATCAGCACCAAACGTAGGAGCAATATGCACGATACCTGTACCATCTTCAGTAGTCACAAAATCACCTGGGATAACGCGGAATGCACCTTCACCCGGATTAACCCAAGGAATAAGTTGTTCGTATTCCATGCCTGTCAAATCACAACCTTTGTATTCTGCGATAACTTTGAAAGGAATCAATTTATCACCAGGTTTATAATCTTCCAGGCTCAACCCTTCGGCTTTCTGATTGAAATGAGTATATAATAGAGCCTTAGCCAATACTACAGTAATTGGCTGGCCAGTATAAGCATTGAATGACTGTACAGCAACATAATCAATTTTAGGACCCACACAAAGAGCAGTGTTTGATGGCAAAGTCCATGGAGTTGTTGTCCAAGCCAGGAAGTATGGAGTACCCCACTGAGTCAGTTCGTCTTTAGCATTCTTAATCTTAAACTGAGCAACAACAGTTGTATCTTTTACATCACGATAACAACCTGGTTGATTCAATTCATGAGAGCTAAGACCAGTACCGGCAGCAGGAGAATATGGTTGAATTGTATATCCTTTATAAAGAAGATTCTTTTTATGGAGTTGTTTCAATAACCACCAAAGAGTTTCGATATAACGGTTGTCATAAGTGATATAAGGATGTTTCATGTCTACCCAATATCCCATCTGATGAGTCAAATCTTCCCATTCTTTGGTATATTTCATCACATCTTTACGACAAGCAGCATTATATTCAGCAACTGAAATCGTCTTTCCGATATCTTCTTTAGTGATACCCAGCATTTTTTCAACGCCAAGTTCTACAGGAAGACCATGAGTATCCCAGCCGGCTTTACGCTCAACCAAATAACCTTTCATGGTTTTGTAACGACAGAAAATATCTTTAATCGTTCTTGCCATCACATGGTGAATACCAGGCATACCATTTGCAGATGGAGGACCTTCATAGAAAACAAAAGAGGGACAACCCTCACGTTCAGTTATACTCTTGGTAAAAACATGATTCTCATCCCACAGTTTTAAAACATCTTTGTTAACCTGTGAAAGGTCGAGTTGTGAATATTCGGCAAATTTTTTGCTCATGGTCTATATAAAACGATTACAAATTCCAATTAATTCTGTCTGTCAATAGATAAACATCTATTTTTAAAGGTCGCAAATTTATAAAAACATTCCTTTTCTTACAAGAAATCTGTTTAAAATAAGCCTTTAAGGAAGTATATCATTACAAATATTATATTATTTTTAAATATCAACGAACATTTGCAATCATAATATTGTTTCCTTATTTAACACAAACGAATATGATATTTTTATTAAACAAAACCGACCTATACAACTGCACAATGCCTTAAATTAACAATCAAAAACTTTTTGTTAAACTAAATAATCTACACAAATGGAAAAATGCAAAATTGGCGAAAACGCAGGAAAAATCTGGAAATCGCTAAACGAATCAGAATCGATTACAATAGGCGAACTTGCCAGAAAGCTTAATATGAGCGTAGAACATGCTGCTTTGGCTGCAGGCTGGCTTGCGAGAGAAAATCAAATTACGATCAGTCGTAAAAATGGTATGATAATTCTATCTACTCAAAAAGAATATATCGATTTTAAATTTGGATAATTAACTATATAATAAATTCATTAATAAAGCGATTATGAATAGAAGATCCGTATTAGAACATGAAATATCGTTATTGCAAAAACGAATAAAAGAAGCACCTAAAGACACTCCTCAGGATTTAAGAAAAATCTGGGATGAAGAATTGGAAGGTAAAGAATTAGAGCTTAACAACCTTTACGATGATGACGAAGATACAAATGACAGATAAAATATCATTTGAAAATATTTTCCGATAATTATAATCTAAAAAAACAGGCAATGCCAGATTGACATTGCCTGTATTTTTATTGCAACGGACGCATCATGACATCAACACCTGGAATATTTTTCAATTCATTCTCCAGTTTATTAACATCCGTATTAGTTAAATGATAAGGATATAATATTTCAGGAGATATTTTCTTTGCAGCATCGACCGCCTCAGGGATTGTCATCGTATAAGGCTGATTCACCGATATAAATGCTATATCAATATCTTTTAGATCTTTCATTTCAGGGATATTTTCAGTATCACCTGATAAATATATCCTGCTATCTCCAATAGTTAATACATATCCATTATCACGACCCGGGGGATGAAATTTTAAATGATCGGGAGTTGTATTATATGCAGGAACTGCAAAAACACCTATCAGGTTATCAAAATGATAACTTTCACCATTTGTCAGAACATGACCCTTCTTCAGAATTTTACATGAATTTTCATTAGCAAGAATTATAGTTCCCGGCTTTTCCAGTAAACCAATTGCGACAGGATCAAGATGATCCTGATGTTCATGAGTAACTAAAATTAAATCAGCTTTAGGGAATTTACTATAATCACCATAAGAAGAAACCGGATCAATATAAATGGTTTTATTCTGAAATTCAAACAGTAAACTTGCATGCTTAATAAATGTAATACGCAATATTTGATGATTTGCTGTATAATAAGAATCAGTTATAAAACCAGGATAAAAGGCTGTAGACTGAGTTTGTAATGTTGTTATCATAACTTTTATTTTATGACATATAACAGACTCAAAAAGCGGAATGTTTAAATCCGGACAGGATATAAAAATAAAAAAAGGAACTTGCACAACTGCAAATTCCTTCATCTGAGCGGAAAACGAGACTCGAACTCGCGACCCTAACCTTGGCAAGGTTATGCTCTACCAACTGAGCTATTTCCGCAATAAAAAGCTACTGAAACAATGAGAGCGGAAAACGAGACTCGAACTCGCGACCCTAACCTTGGCAAGGTTATG